>RZYT01000004.1 GCA_009930195.1 Spirochaetia bacterium
GATGATGCCTACTACGGGCTGTTCTTTGAAGAGGAGACTGCCACCGAGAGCTTGTTCGCGCACCTGTGTGATGCCCACGAGAACATTTTCGCGGTCAAATGCGATGCAGCTACCAAGGAAGACATGGTCTGGGGATTCAGGATCGGCTTCATCACCTATGCAGGCAAGGCCCTGACCAAGGCACACCTTGAGGCGTTGGACAAGAAGACGCTGGGTATCATCCGCAGCACCGTCAGCAACTGTGACAAGCCCGGACAGAGCCTTTTGCTGAAGGCTATGACCAAGGGCGTAAGCTATGAAGCCGACAAGGAAGCTGCCAGAATTGAGATGGAGAAGCGTTATCGCATCCTCAAGGAAGCGCTCAAGAAGCATGAGGGAAACGACCTTTTGCTTCCCCATCCCTTCAACAGCGGCTATTTCATGGCATTCAAGACCAAAGGCAGCGCAGAGGTGCTCAGACGCCATTTGCTCGATGCCTATCAGGTTGGATGCATAAATATTGCCGATGTTACCCTCAGACTTGCCTATTGTTCTGTGGAATGTGATAAGATTGCTGAACTGGTGGATTTGGTCTACCAGGCGGCAGGAGAAGCATGGAACTAAAGGCAAAGCTCTACCTCGTCGATGAGGATGGCAACAAATTCATGGGAATCGGGGTGCTCTGGTTGCTGGAGCAGGTGAGGCATCAAAACTCGCTGCGCAAGGCTGCCATGGCACTTGGCATCTCCTATTCCAAGGCTTTCGGGATGGTTCAGAACCTGGAACAAAGCCTTGGTGTTGCTGTGCTCAACCGGCGAAAGGGCGGTTCGAGTCGGGATGGGGCTACGTTGACACCCTTTGCACTCGAATTCCTTTCTCTCTACCGATCGTTTGAACAACAGGCCAAAGAGGGCCTGGAGGCGCCATATGCCCGGTTCAAGCAAGAGTTGAATGGCTTGCTTGCCGGCATTGATGAGCATGGAGGTGAAGCGTGACGACCAAGAAGTTGGATTTTTCCATCCCGATTTTGGGTGAGGCAAAGATCTCATCCCCGATCATGATGAGTACGACCCAGGATGATGGGCAGGCTGATTATGTCAGTGATGCAGACCATATTCTCTTTGGCATCGATACCGATATCGATGAGAACGGCCATCCGGTCCCCCGCCATGAGGAGACGGTTGAAGTTGCAGGCCCTCGGGCAAAAATCTACTTCAATCCCGCTCACGTTCATGCTGCCATATGCACGTGTGGTGGAATTTGCCCCGGCCTGAACAATGTCATCCGCGCAGTGGTTCGCTGTTTCTGGTATCGCTATGGGGTGAGAAGGATCAGCGGGGTGCAGTTCGGCTATCAGGGCTTGCTTGAAAACAGTCCTTGGCCACTGATTCCCCTTGATCCTGATGTGGTCGATGAGATCCAGGAGAAGGGTGGTACGATTCTGGGGTCTGCCCGTGGCGGTGGCAAACAGGTTGAGGAGATTGTTGACTCGTTGGAGAAGCTGAATATCAACATTCTGGTCACTGTCGGCGGCGACGGAACCTTGCGCGGCGCCTATGACATCTATGAGGAAGTGAAGAAGCGTGGCCTGAAGATCTCCATCATCGGAATCCCGAAGACCATCGACAATGACCTTTCGCTCATCCAGAGCTCATTTGGTGTCGATACGGCTGTGCAGATGGCAGTTCCTGTTGTCCGCTGTGCCCATATCGAGGCCAAGAATTCCATTCATGGCATCGGCTTGGTGAAGGTCATGGGCCGTGAGTCCGGCTTCATTGCAGCCAATACCTCACTGGCACAGAGTGATGTGAACTTCTGCCTGATTCCGGAGAATCCGTTTGACCTGGATGGGCCGAATGGGTTGCTGGAGCACCTCAGGCGCAGGGTGCTCGATCGTGGCCATGCAGTGATCCTCATCAGTGAGGGAGCCGGCCAGGATCTGGTTCCTTCCACCGGTGAAACCGATGCTTCGGGCAACATCAAGTACACCGACATCGGGGTTTTCCTCAAGGATCGGATCAACGAGTACTTCAAGCGTGAGGGGATCGAGACCAACGTGAAGTACATCGATCCTTCCTACATCATCCGAAGCGCCCCCGCCGACTCCTATGACTCGATCTATTGTGCACGCCTTGGGGCCCACGCAGTGCACGCTGCGATGTCAGGAAAGACTGCAGCCTTGATCGGCTTGGTCCACAACCGGTTTGTGCATCTGCCCATCAAGGTGGCTGTATCGAGTCGCAACCATGTGGATCTGGAAGGTTCGCTTTGGAGAGACGTATTGGAGAATACCCGTCAGCCGCTTTCGATGAAGAATTTCAAATTCGATTGAGGTTTTTCCATCGTGTGACTTTTTGCAAGGAACCCTATTCCCACAGAGCTTTTGTATGCTCTGTGGGACTTTTTTTGTCTCGGAGAGTTGTCCATGCATGGGAATAGGGTGACAAAACGTATCTGAATGATTTTTCCATACCTGCAATAATTTTTAGAAACAAGAGGAATAATTTTTGTAACTCAAGGTATTGAAATGAAAAGAGAGAAGAAAAAAATAGGGGAAATTCAAAAAACCTCTTGATTCTTTTTTTGTGTTTGAGTACTGTACCTCTCAGAAAGAGAACGACATGCTTCTGCACCCGTTGGGTCGGCTAGCAACGAAATCGGATTTTTTCTAACCTCCTTTTGTTCCCCTCAGGGTTTAACCTCCTTTTCCCTGGGGGGTTTTTTTTGTCCGAGTAGCTTCTTCTGCACAATCGTATCCCATCCTACACCCCTGGCATCCTTGGTTTGTTCCTCATCAACCACAGCTTCTATGGAGATCGGGTTGAACGTGCTGAATCTGTCGGGTTGATGAATTCCTGCCCGTTGGGGATACCAGGAGCAAGCCTCTCCTGATGGGGATGTTCTGGGCTTATGTTCCCTTATCCTTTCCTTTTGTTGACGCCTTCCCTGAAAGAGCGTATCATCGGCCAATGGCTATACACACCCTCTTGTTCGATTTGGATGGGACCTTGCTTCCCATCGACCAGGATCAATTCATGCATGCCTATTTCGGACTTTTTGTCCGCAAGGCAGGTGAACTCGGACTCGATGAGAAGGCTGCTCTCTCCGGCTTGCAGGCAGGCCTGAAAGCCATGCTCACAAACAACGGGGAGATGACCAACAAGGATCGCTTCGATTCTGTGTTCTCCCAAGTCAGCGGCATCGACAGCACCCGGTTCAACGAGCAGTTTTCCTCGTTCTACCAGCATGAGTTCCATCAGCTTGCAGCCTTTGCGAAGCCCTCATCGCTTGCCAATAGGATTGTGGAAACAGCGAAAGAAAAAGGATACCGGGTGGCCCTTGCCACCAGCCCTCTCTTTCCCGCTCAGGGCACCGAGGCACGGATTGGGTGGGCAGGTCTGCGTGCAGACCAGTTCTCGCTGGTCACCACCTATGAGACCTACCGGCATGCAAAGCCGCACTGGCACTACTACGTGCAGGTGTTGGATGAGTTGGGGGTTGATGCTTCCGAATGCCTGATGATCGGCAACGATGTCCGCGAGGACATGGTGGTGGCCGAACATGGCATGGAGACCTTTCTGATTACCGACTGCCTGATCAACCGCGATGATCGTTCCTTGGACCCCTATAGAAAGGGAAGCCTGCAAGCATTTTCAGATTTCCTTGAGGAGTTGCCGCCATGCACACTGTGAAACCCTCCATCCTGACCAAACGTTGGGTGGTGATCCTTCTTGCAAGCCTCTGTGCCACGCTCTGGGGCAGTGCCTATCCCTCGATCAAGCTTGGCTATGAGCTGTTCGGTGTGGGAGCCGATGATACGGCTGCAAAGCTTGCCTTTGCAGGCCTGAGGTTTACCCTTGCAGGCCTTTTGGTCCTGGTGTTCCGCAGCCTGCAGAGGGGACCGAAGATGGCAATCAGAAGCCTCACTGCAAGATCTTCCCTCCAGATTCTCCTGCTTGGTCTCTTGCAGACCACCATCCACTACTACTTCTTCTATGTCGGCGTCAGTTATACCACCGGTGCCAAGAGCTCCATCCTCAACTCGTCCTCAGTCTTTTTCAGTGCGGTGCTGGCACACCTTGTGTACAGCAACGACCATATCAGCCTTCGCAAGGGTTTGGGGATTCTGCTGGGCTTTGTCTCGGTGATCCTGGTGAATATCGAGCCGAATCTCTCGCTCACATTCCGCTTGCAAGGCGAGGGTTTTGTGGTCATTGCCGCCTTCTTGACCAGCCTGTGTGCACTCTACAGCAAACGCATCAGCGCTAAGGTGGACCCGGTGCTGCTCACTGCACTCCAGCTCTTCTCAGGCGGCTTCATCCTGCTGATGATTGCCTTGGGTATGGGTGCCTCGATGCCCAGAAGCGGTTTCTGGGGCTATGCCTTGCTGCTCTATATGGCAGCGCTCAGTGCCACGGCCTTCACCCTCTGGACTGCACTGCTGAAGCACAACAAGGTCAGCTCCATCACGGTATTCAACTTCCTGATCCCTGTGGTGGGGACCTTGCTCAGTGCCCTGGTTCTGGGCGAATCGATCCTGCGCCTGCAGTATCTTCTCGCCCTTCCCGTGGTTGTGCTGGGCATCGTGCTGGTCACTTACTCCAGCTCGAAGGAGCCGGTGTAGAGCCGCCAGTACTGACCCTTCTGTTCCATCAGCGCTTGATGCGTTCCCCGCTCTATGATGCTCCCATCCTCAAGCACCATGATCATATCAGCATTCCTGATGGTGGAGAGGCGATGTGCAATGACGAAGACCGTTCTTCCTTCCATCAGGGCGTCCATGCCCTTCTGCACCACCTCTTCGGTATGGGTGTCGATGCTGCTGGTTGCCTCATCGAGAATGAGAACCGGAGGATCTGCGACCAGCGCACGGGCAATGGAGATCAGCTGGCGCTGACCTTGGGAGAGTGAGGCCCCGTCTCCACTGAGATCGGTCCGGTACCCCTGCGGCAGGTGGGAGATGAAGGTGTCAGCATTCGAGAGCCTTGCCGCCTCATACACCTCCTCGTCGGTGGCATCGAGCCGGCCATAGCGGATATTCTCCAATACCGTCGTACTGAACAGGTGCACATCCTGCAGAACCACCCCGAGCGACCGGCGAAGATCGTCCTTGCGGATTCTGTTTATGTTGATCCCATCATAGCGGATCTTTCCGTCAGCCAGGTCATAGAAACGGTTGATGAGATTGGTGATGGTCGTCTTTCCTGCACCGGTCGCCCCGACCAGGGCAACCTTCTGTCCCTGCTTCGCCTCGATGGAAATATCCTTGAGCACCAGTTTGTCGGGCACATAGCCAAAGTCGACATCATGGAGACTGACCCTCCCCTCAAGCGGAGTGAGCCTGCCTGTTCTCCCGTCCTTCCATGCCCAGCGTTCAGTCCTCTGCTCCGTTTCCTCCATCGTTTCGGTGACATTGACCAGGGTGGCTGTGCCTTCATCCACCTCTTTCTGCTCATCGAGCAGGGCAAAGATGCGCTTTGTTCCTGCCAATGCCATGGCAACCGAGTTGAGTTGGCTCGCCATCTGGTTGATCGGCATGTTGATCGTCCTGCTGAGCTGGAGGAAGGATGCGATGGCACCCAAAGTAAGGGCCCCGATCCCCGAGAGTGCAAAGAACCCGCCGACGATGGCCACCACCACATACTGGATGTAACTGATGTTTCCCATGATCGGCATGAGGATGTTCGCGAAGCGATTGGCATTGAAGGCATCGCCGGCGAGCTCCTCATTGAGCACGTCGAACTGCTGTTTAGCCTGCTGCTCGTGGGTAAAAACCTTGATTACTTTCTGCCCATTGATCATCTCCTCGATGTAGCCGTTGGTCTTGCCCAATGCCTTTTGCTGGGCGATGAAGTAGGAACCGCTCTTACGGGCGATGCGTGAGGTGATGTTGAGCATTGCCGTGAGCGAGAGGACCACCACCAAAGTCAGCTGCCAACTGGTGGCCAGCATGGCCAGGAAGATGGCAAGAACGGTAACGATGGAACTGAGGAAGTTGGGGATCGATTGGGTGACCATCTGCCTGAGGGTGTCGGCATCGTTGGTGTACAAGCTCATCAGATCGCCATGGGAACGGGTATCGAAGTACCTGATCGGCAGTGTCTGCATGTGGCTGAACATCTGGTCGCGGATGGTTTTCAGCGTACCCTGGGCTATGGTGATCATCAGGCGGTTTGTCAGGTAGGTGGCAAGCACACCACTTGCATAGATGACCGCCATGATGCCAAGCGCTCCCAGCAAGGGTGCATAGGAGACCACACCGGCAGCCGAGGCCAAGGGTGTGATGTAGGAGTCGATGAGAATGCGCAAAAAGAGTGAACCTGCCACAGCGGCAAGAGCGCTGATGAGGATGCAGGCAAAGACGATGAGAAGCCTGGCCTTGTAGGGACCGAGGATATAGGAAAACAGGCGCTTGAGAGTTGCCAGGTCTACTTTGGGTTTCTTGTTCGTAGGGGTTTTCATGCCTGTTCCTCCTTGCGCATCTGCCTCTCATACATGTGGCTGTACCGCTCGCAGGTACGCAGAAGTTCCTCGTGCGTTCCCATTGCCTGGATCTTTCCGTCGTCAAGCATGACGATCAGATTGCTGTCCATGACCGAGCTGACACGCTGGGCGATGATAATCTTGGTTGTTTCTTGCAATTCTGTTTTGAGTGCATCCCGGATCTTGGCATCGGTCCTGGTATCAACTGCACTGGTTGAGTCGTCGAGAATGAGAACCTTCGGCCTTTTCAGCAGGGCGCGGGCTATACAGAGACGCTGCCGCTGGCCTCCCGAGAGATTTGAGCCATCCTGTTCAAGGTAGGTCTCATAGCCGAGGGGGAGGGTCTTGATGAAGCCGTCTGCCTGGGCGATCCGGCATGCCCACCTAAGCTCTTCTTCGCTTGCTTCCTCATTGCCCCATCTGAGATTATCGGCAATCGTGCCGCTGAACAGGACATTCTTCTGAAGCACCATGCCCACTGCTTTTCTCAAGCTTTCGAGGGAGTAGGTGCGAACATCCTTGCCTCCAACCTTGACCGAACCGCTGTCCACATCATAGAGGCGGGGAATGAGCTGGACGAGCGATGATTTTGCACTGCCGGTTGGGCCAAGGATGCCCACCGTATATCCACTTGGAATGGTCAGGTTGATACCGAACAGGCAACGCTTGTCCACCGTTTTGGTGTAGCTGAAATCGACCTGTTCGAAGGTGATCGATCCGTCTTGTACGACGGTCTCCGGTGAAGCTTGTTCCACCAGATCCAGTTTTTCTGCAAGGACATCCTCGATCCTCTGGGCGCTTGCCTTGCTGATGGTAAGCATGACAAAGACCATGGACAACATCATCAGACTCATCAGGATCTGAGAGGTGTAGGTGATGAAACTCATCAATTGGCCGGTGGTCATGGAAGATGAGACGATCAGACGGGCCCCGATGTAGCTGATGGCAAGGATGCAGAGGTACATCGTCCCCTGCATCAGTGGGCTGTTGAAGGCAATGATTTTCTCAGCTTTGCTGAAGTCCTGGAAGATTTCTTCTGATACGTTGCCGAACTTCTTGATCTCATGCTGTTCCCGCACAAACGATTTCACCACACGGACGGCACGGATGTTCTCCTGCACCACCGTGTTGAGCTTGTCGTACGTCTTGAAAACCCGCGTGAAGATGGGGTAGGCAGCCCTGATGAGGAAGAAGAGCCCGATGCCGAGTATGGGGATGGCCACGAGATACACGAGGCTGAGGGTGTTGTTGATGGTGAAAGCCATGAAAAAGCTGAAGATCAGCATGACTGGGCTTCTGACTGCGATACGGGTAAGCATCTGGTAGGCATTCTGGACATTGGTCACATCGGTGGTGAGGCGGGTGACCAGTGAAGAAGTGGAGAAGCGGTCGATATTCGCGAACGAGAAGTTCTGGACCGAATGGTAGAGGCCCCTGCGGACGTTCTTGGCAAAACCGGTGGAAGCCTTTGCGGCAAAGTGACCGGCCAATACGCCGAAGAGAAGAGCTATGGAGGCACAGGCCAGCAAGATCAGGCCCCACTTCACAATCTCGGACAGATTCCCGGCATCAATACCCCTGTCGAGCAGAAAAGCCATGAGGAAGGGAATGGTGACATCCATGATGACTTCAAGGACAACAAAGAGGATGGTAAGCAGGGTGGGCAGTTTGTTTGCCCCAATTTGGTTTCGCAAGTGTTTCAGCATCAGCAGGTTTCCAATGTGGTTTTCAGTTTTTCGGCGATGGCGAAGAACTGGCTCAGCTCCTCGTCGGTAAGGGCCAGTTCAAGCTTTTTTTCGAAGGCATTGACCAAGGCCAGATGTTCGTTGCACAGGTTCTTGGCAGTATCGGTAAGAACCACCCGTTTCTGCCGCTTGTCCTGTGTATCCTCAACTCGGCTGACCAAGCCCTCACTCTCCATTCCCGACAAGATGTTGGTCATGGTGGAGCGCCTGATGCCCAGATGTTGTTGCAGTACAGCTTGTTGCACCTCTTCGACCCGATGATGGGCAAAATAGCCCAGGATGTGGCTGCGTACCGCTGTCGCGGCACTATGCTGCTCATCCCTGAGCTGTTTTCCCATCGCCCGCGAAAGAAGATGAGAGAGGGTTTTTATGGTCAATCCGATTCGGTGGGTATCATCCATATTGTGCTTCCAATTGTTAGGATGCTAACGATAATACCAAAAGGGTTCCTCTTCGGCAACACCTGAATGAAGAAATGCAGAGGCCCCGAATGGGGCCCCTTTGCATCAGAAGAGCTGGGTGTAGGCTTTGAGCACCTCATCGCCCTCACAGCCGTTGAGCACCTTGGTTGCCAGGACCTTGCCCAGCTGGACTCCTTCCTGGTCGAAGCTGTTCAGGTTCCAGGCAAAACCCTGGAACATCACCTTGTTCTCGAAGTGGGCAAGCAGGGCCCCCAGTGTTCTCGCATCCAGACGCTTTGCGAAGAGCAGGCTTGAAGGTCTGCCCCCGGGGAAGCGCTTGTTCGGGTTGGCATCTTCCTTCCCTTTTGCGAATGCCACGATCTGGGCAACCAGATTTGCGTTGAGCTTGGTCTGGCTGGTCGAGCCTTCGACAACCACATCTTTCAGGTATTGTGATTCCGAAAAGCCGATGAACTGCAACGGGATGATATCAGTCCCCTGATGCAGAAGCTGGTAGAAGGAGTGCTGGCCATTGGTGCCGGGCTCGCCGAAGATGACCGGTCCGGTGGGATAGGAGAGGGTCTGCCCGTCGCGGTTGACTTGCTTCCCGTTGCTCTCCATGTCGAGCTGCTGCAGATGGGCCGGAAACCGGCTCAGGGCCTGGGAGTAGGGAAGTATGGCTGTGGTGGGGCACGAAAGGACGTTTCGCAGATACAAGCCGATCAAGGCATCAAGCAGAGCGGCGTTCTCGGTTACCTTTGCTGTGCGTGCAAGCAGGTCGGCTTCATGAGCCCCCGCAAGCAGTTCTTGGAATACTGCAAATCCGAAGGCAAGCGAGAGGATGACACCTCCGACAGCACTGGTGCTGCTGTAGCGTCCACCGATGTAGTCATCAATGAAGAAGGCCTCAAGGACGGAAGAGGAGGATGCAAGCGGACTGGTCTTGCTGGTGACAGCCACCATGTGCTTGTCTGCATCAATTCCGCTGATGTTGCTCGCCTTGATGGCCTCTATGACCAGATCACGGTTGGTGAGGGTTTCCAGCGTTGTCCCGCTCTTGGAGACGAGGATGAAGAGTGTTCTCTCCAGGTCGAGCCTGCTGATGACAGCCTGGGCATCGTCGGGATCGACATTGCTGATGAACTGAGCTTCAAGTGTTTCCAGCCCTTCTGCTTCGCACCAGCCCTTCAGGGCAAGGTACAAGGCTCTCGGGCCGAGGTCGCTTCCCCCGATGCCAACCTGAACCACGGTGGTGAACCGTTTTCCGGTGGACCCCAGGATTGCCCCGCTTCTCACGTCATCGGAGAATCTCTTGATCTTTTCCAGCTGCTCTTGGTAGAACAAGCCTTTGTCCTCTCCGTCAGCGACTACGGTCTTGCCTACCTTGCCCCGGGTGAGGTGGTGCAGCACAAGGCGCTTTTCCCCTGGGTTCATCACCTCTCCATCGACGACGGCCTGATATTTTTCGATCAGGCCCAACTCATCGCTGAGCTCTTGCATCAGATCCAGATGGGCTTTTCCGATTGGCATGGCGGCATACTGATAGGTAAGCCCCCCGCCGGCAGGGACCTGGAAGGACTTGATTCGCTGTGCATCCAGCACCTGCTGGATCTGTTCAGGATTGCACTCCTTGAGCTTTGCAAATACGGTGCTTTGGTCGAGATTCTTATAGGTCATGGTTCTTCTCCTCAGGGTACACAAAAGCCCCTCCATTGTAGGCGGAGGGGCGTTGGTGTGCAAGCAGTGCTACTCCTCGATATCGGGGATGCGGGTCTTGAAGCTCTCTTGCAGGTCTTCCTTGGTCATACCCTCGCGGAGGATGACAAAAATGGTGTCATCGCCTGCCAGTGTGCCAAGGATTTCCGGAATGGCCAGAACATCCAAGGCGATGCCGACTGAGTTGGCATGCCCGGGTCTGGTTTTGATGACGCCGAAGTTCCCGGAAAACTCGATGGAGAGGATGCCCCTGCGGACGTCCTGGATATAACTCTTCTCGGATTCGCTGATCAGGTCATTCTCCGGCAGGCTGTAGTAGTATCCCGACCAACCGTCGGAAATCTTGCCTACCTTGAGCATCTTCAGATCCCTCGAAAGGGTGGCCTGAGTGACTGAGTATCCTTCGTTTCTGAGCATCTCCAGCAGGGTGTCCTGGTTGTCGATTCTGTTGTTCTTGATTAATTCCTTGACCACCGCCAACCGGTTGTGTCGTTCCCTCATGGTTTGGATTCTCCTGGAATGGAATATTTATGCGATTTACACGAATAAAGATACAGTACTATCGCAACCATTGCAAGCTTCAGGATCGGGAATTTGTCCAACTCACAAAAGCCCACGGCAATTGCCGAAGCACAGGATGTACGCTGGTGCATTCATGCATCCCGTCTTGTTTTCCTAAGGGCAGCACCAGGCTGTGATTCCCTACCGTTTGCCCGAAACGGGTATTTTGCGGCTTTGCTGCCTTTCCTTATTGGACAGGGGCATTCTGTCCAACTCTTGACCTCAGCCCTCCCTTATAGCAGACTACAGCATGATCGGTATTGGAGGAGGTTCCTATGACAATCGTGTATATTCTTTTGGCTCTTGTGGTGTTGCTCGGCCTCTATGTGGTGAGCGTCTACAACAGGTATGTCCGGCTGAGAAACCAGAGTGAGGAAGCGGAAAGTGCCATCGATGCACATCTGAAGCAGCGCTACGACCTGATACCCAATCTGGTTGAGACCGTAAAAGGATATGCCAAGCATGAGGAGCAGACCTTCACCAGTGTCATTGAGGCACGCAACAAGGCGATGAGCGCCACCACCATGGTGGACAAGGACAATGCCGACAAAGCCTTCAGCTCCACCCTCAAGTCGCTGTTCGCACTCAGTGAAGCCTATCCTGACCTCAAGGCGAACCAAGGGTTCCTGGACCTCCAGGCTCAACTGCAGAAGATTGAGGAACAGTTGCTCAATGCCCGCAAGTACTACAATGCGATCATCAAGCAACTGAACACCATCTGTGAGGTGTTTCCCTCATCGTTGGTTGCTGCAATGGTTCACTTTGCCAAGAAGCCCTATCTTTCCATCGAGGAGGAGGCCCGCGCCCGGGTCGAGGTGAAGTTCTGATGAAAAAACCAGCCCTGCTTGTTGTAGTGTTGCTTCTCTTTCTCGCTTCCCTTGGTGCCCAGGACTACGTGTTTGAGTCCTACCACCTGGAGATGGGGGCGAACCTTGACAACAGCTACACCGTCGATGAGCGTATCATGGCCAACTTCTCCACGCCAAGGCACGGTATCTATCGGGAGATACCGATACGCTTTGGCAGGCAGAAAGTGAAAATCAGGGACCTGCAGGCAAATGAGCCGATCAAGCAGGACTCCGTATCCTCAGACTACGTCACCTTTCGTCTTGGTTCCGAAGACAGGACCGTGACGGGCCTGAAAGAGTACCGGATCGCCTACACCTACGCCATTGGTGATGACCGCATCGAGGAGTATGATGAGTTCTACTACAATCTGCTCGGTCCCGGCTGGCAGGCTCCGATCAAGGAGTTCACCTTCCGCGTCACCTTTCCCAAGCCAGTCGATCCTTCGATGGTCTTCCTTACCGGAGGTGTGTATGGATCAACTGCCCAACGGGGAAGCTTTTCCGTAAGCTCTGACGGCAGGACCATCATTGGGAAGGCTTCTGATATGCAGGTCGGGGAGGCCCTGACGCTTAGGGTGCAGATGGAGAACGGGTACTTTTCGGAAGTGAAACCGTTTGTGGATTACACCATCCCCGCATCCGTGCTCGCCTTGTTGGTCGCCCTTGCATCTGCAGTGCATGCAACCATGATCTTCCGCAAGTATGGGCGAGATGATGTCTTTGTTCCGGTTGTCCGCTTTGAGCCTCCTGAGGGACTCTCTCCTCTGGAAGTCGGCTATCTTGCCGATGGTTCGGTGGACAACAAGGATATGACCAGTATGCTTTTCTATTGGGCGGACAAGGGTCTGATCTCCATCGAGGAGAAGGGACGCAAGGATTTTGTGTTCACCAAGCTCTTGGAATGCCCTACCTTCAAGAAGCATGAGAAAAACCTGTTCAATGGTTTCTTTGCCTGCGGTGACGGGGATCAGGTTACGCTGAAGCAACTGGAAAGCGGCAAGTTCGGTGATGCCTTGGGCAAAGCCCGTACCGAGGTGGTTGCCTACTTCAAGGGAGAACGCAAGCTGCAGGACAGCAAAGCTGAGAAGATGCGGGCGGTGGGTATTCTCTATGGTGCCTTGGCTGCGGTTCTTCTTGCCATAGGCTCCACCATCACGATGATAGAGGGGGAGACCATGGTGCTGATGATCATCGGCATCTTCAGTGTCGGGTTTTCAGCCTTGGCTGCAAGCCGCCTGGTTGCAGTATGGGAGATGAGCTCAGCAATCAAAAAGGGTTTCAAATTCTTTGGTCTGGCCCTGTACGTGTTGCTGATGACCCTGGTTGCTTTCTTCTTCGAGGCGTATGTCCTCGAACACGGAATTTTCTTTTCCGTAGTGATCTCCCTTGCCTTGGTGCTGATTCCGGTCTATCTCGGTTTCTTGGCCATTGTCACCGGAAAACGCAGTGCCTATGCACAGAAAAGGCTGGAAGAGATTGTCGGCTATCGGGATTTCATCAGCAAAGTGGAAATCGACAAGCTCAAGCTGATGATCGATGGCGACCCCCAGCTCTTCTACCATGTCTTGGGATATGCAATTGTGCTTGGGCTTGAGGATGTGTGGGCGAAGAAGTTTGCCAAGATCAGCTTTGCCGAGCCGAGTTGGTATGTGGGCAGCCGCCCTGTCCGGGATGCCCTGTTTTACAGTGCGCTCTCTCATCGTCTCGGATCGGCGGTGGTGGAGAAGGCGGTCTATACCCAGGCAAAGAGCGGGTCACGTTCACCAATCGGTTCTTCCTTTGGCTCCAGTGGTTTCAGTGGGGGTGGTTTTGGCGGTGGCGGTGGTGGCGCATGGTAACAGCACAGAACATCAAGGCCGGTCTCTACCGGCACTTCAAGGGTGGGCTGTATGAGGTGCTTGAGTGCGTCATCAACAGTGAGAGCCTGGAATCGATGGTTCTTTACCGACCGGTAGGTTCTCCAACGCTGTGGGTACGCCCCTACTCCATGTTCTTCGAGGAAGTTGAGCGGGACGGCAAGAGTATCCCACGCTTTCAGTTTGTTTCCGAGCAGATCCAGTGATACAGAAAAACGGAGCCGAAAGGCTCCGTTCCCGTTACTGAATCATGGGTTGTATGGTTAGTTGCGATAGTTTCCGTGCATCGGCCGGGGTTTTGCAATCGCTTCGTTCACACGAAGATTGCGCCCACCGAAATCCTTGCCATCAAGCTGGGAAATTGCGGCGTCGGCTGCTGCATCCTCCTCCATTTCCACGAATGCAAACCCCTTGGGGCGGCGTGTTTCGCGGTCAATGATGATATTGGCACTCAAAACAGTGCCGTACTGTGCGAACAGGTCCCGAAGTTCTTCTTCGGAAGTGTTGTAACTCATGTTTCCAACATAGATTTTCTTTGCCATTCAAAGCATCCTTCACAGGCTCAGCCTGTCTTGCAATATTGCTTCATGTGGCGCAGTCTTGAACTCTTACCTGTCTGCGGGGAGCGATTCAGTAACGCACGCGTGCGAACATTTAGGAATTACGTACCAGCTGCAACACAAAAACGAAAGCAAGTAAACCGTAGCACGCGCCCATTTGGCTGTCAATTCTCCGCCCTCCCCAAAGCAGGTGGTTTTTCTTGACTGCCGGCAAGGACATTTACTCTTGCATTTCTCCAACATTCTTTGCATGATGTCGAGCATGAACAGCAATATACTTGGATTGGTCATTTCGTTTCCCTTTTTGGCAGTGGTAATTGCAATAGGAATTCTTCTGAAGAGAGTATTCTCTATTTCCAGCGAATCGATGCGCAAGTTCATCCATATAGGGGTGTCCAACTGGTGGTTCATTGAAGTGAACTATTTCACCTCAATCGGCTATGCCTTGCTTGGGCCGATTGCATTCATCATTCTCAACAGCCTCTTTACCTTCCTTGGGTGGGGCAAGAGCCTGGGGATGGATGACAAGAAGCGAAACTATGGGTTGATCTATTTCCCCATCACCCTGCTGATTCTGGTGATCTTGCAGTTCCAGGGAGTAGTCTCTTCGCTTTCCTGTACGATTTCCGTCATGATCATGGGCTACGGAGATGGCCTTGCCGCTCTCTTTGGTGCGAAGTGGGGGAAGAAAAAGCTCCCGCTTTCCTTTGCCACCAAGTCCTATCTGGGATGCTTGGTCATGGCGTTGGTGAGTTTCCTTGTCACCTTCATCGGCCTTGTTGCATTCACCAGCATCGGCTTGCCCACGGTTGTGTTGGTCTCTCTGGTCATCGGCCTCCTGTGCAGTGCCGCCGAAGCGGTAACCCCCTTCGGTCTGGACAATATCACCGTCCCCTTCCTGGCTCTCCTCATCCTTGAGGTGTTGGTATGAGCAGGTACGCAAACCTTGTGGAACCCAACGGTTCGCTCTCCTCTCTGTTCAATCAGGTGTTTTTCTCTTTGCCGTTTGCCTTCTGGGCTCTTGCCCTGATCATGCTGGTGGTCTCGGTTGCATCCTATAAAAGCAAGCAACTGACGCTTGGCGGATCTTTTGCTGCGTTCCTGGTGGGGCTCATACCCACCTATGTGCTTGGGTTCGGTGCCCTTGCCACCTTGTTGCTGTTCTTCATTGCTGCAGGGGTTCTGGGCAAGATTGCAAAGAGAATCTGTACCGTGGATGTCATGAAGATCCACAAGAAAGGGGGAACCCGTGACGCGATGCAGGTGTATGCGAACGGGTTCATGGCTCTGCTTGCAGGGCTGTTGTACGCACTGAATCCTACCATGTCGTTCTTGGTGATGTTCGGCTCGGCTGTTGGCGAAGCGGCAAGCGATACGTTTGCAAGCGAGGTGGGAATCCTCTCCAAGACAAAGCCGGTTTCCATCATCACCGGCAAGCCCATGACCCCCGGGCTGAGCGGGGCTGTCAGCCCGCTTGGCCTCGCTTCAGGCTTATTGGGAGCAGTGCTCATCGGACTCTGCTTCTGGGGTTGTTTCCTCCCCCTTGCGCCCAAGAGTGCCGCCTATGCCTCGGTGGTTGCCCTCAGTTCCTTTTTCGGCTGTCTTATAGACAGCGTATTGGGAGCAACGGTACAGGCTCACTACTATGATGAGGTCAATGACCGTATCACCGAGCGCTCTGAGGTGGATGGCCGAACGCTTGTGCTTGAGAGGGGAGTCCGTTGGATTGACAATGACATGGTGAACTTCATGAGCAACGTGATTGCGGCGCTGTTCGGCATGTCCATGAGCCTCTTGATTGGGTAAGTTGCATTTTCCCCTTGCTTCTTGGCCCGTTTGTTTGTATGTTACATCACGGTGGACCCGTAAGGGGTCTGCTATGTGTTATCGCACCACATATTCTTTAAGTGAGGATATTTAGTATGGCAAAACAATTGCAGTTCAGTGAAGAGGCACGCAAGTCATTGGTGACTGGTGTCGAGAAGATCTCCCGCGCAGTCATGTCGACGCTTGGCCCGAAGGGACGTTTGGTCGTCCTTGACAAGAAGTTCGGCGCTCCCACCGTTACGAAGGACGGGGTTTCCGTAGCTCGCGAGGTTGAGCTTGAGGATCCGTTTGAAAACATGGGTGCACAGCTTCTGAAGGAAGTTGCCACCAAGACCAATGATGTCGCCGGAGACGGTACCACCACCGCTACCGTTCTTGCTTGGTCCATCACCAAGGAGGGTATGAAGAGTGTGGCAGCCGGAGTGAATCCGATGGGCATCCGCCGTGGTATCGACAAGGCTGTGGCAGACGCTGTCGCCGAGATCAAGAAACAGGCGAAGATGATCAAGGACAAGGAAGAGATTTCCCAGGTTGCTTCCATCAGCGCCAACAACGACCGCACCATAGGTGATGAGATCGCCAATGCAATGGAGAAGGTCGGCCTGGATGGCGTCATAACCGTTGAGGAATCCAAGACCATCGAGACCACCACCGATTTCGTCGAGGGCATGCAGTTCGATCGCGGCTATCTGTCCGCATATTTCTGCAACAACCGCGACACCATGACCGCAGTGCTCGATGACCCGTTCATCCTTATCTATGACAAGAAGATTTCCAACATGAAGGAACTTCTGCCGATTCTGGAGAAGATTGCCCAGTCCAGCAAGCCGCTGCTCATCATTGCAGAGGATGTGGATGGTGAAGCTCTTGCAACCTTGGTTGTCAACAGCGTCCGTGGCATCCTGAATGTCGTTGCTGTCAAGGCTCCCGGTTTTGGTGACCGCCGCAAGGCAATGCTCGAGGATATCGCCATTCTTACCGGAGGCGAGGTGATCAGCGAGGAACTTGGCCTGAAGCTCGAGAATGCAGACCTTTCCCAGCTTGGCAGAGCCAAGAGCGTGAAGGTGGAGAAGGAAAACACCACCATCATCAATGGCAACGGCAAGCAGAGTGACATCAAGGACCGCATTGCCCAGATCAAGGTCCAGATTGGTGACACCACCAGTGACTACGACCGTGAGAAGCTCCAGGAGAGACTGGCCAAGCTTGCCGGTGGTGTTGCAGTGCTGAATGTCGGTGCTGCCACCGAGGTTGAGCTGAAGGAGAAGAAGCACCGGGTCGAGGACGCCTTGAGCGCAACCCGTGCAGCCATCGAAGAGGGTGTCATCCCCGGTGGTGGCGTTGCTCTTGTCCAGGCTGCCCAGACTCTGGAGAAGACTGACCTGAGCAAGATGACCGAAGATGAGAAAGTCGGGTACAAGATTGTACGGCGCGCCCTTGAGGAGCCTATCCGCCAGATTGCGGAGAATGCAGGCCTCGACGGTTCGCTCATTGCCGACAAGTGCAAGCACGAGAAGGCCGGCATCGGATTTGATGCTGAGAACCTCAAGTGGGTCAACATGTTTGAAAGCGGAATCATTGATCCGGTGAAGGTTACCCGCAGTGCACTGCAGAATGCAGCGTCCATTGCATCCCTGATCCTGACCACTGAATGCGCCATCACCGATATTCCTGCTCCCCAAGCCCCTCCCATGGGCGGCGGTGCTGAAGGAATGGGCGGAATGATGTAAGTGTGAAGGTGTTTGAGCGGGGGCCGCAGTATTGCGGCCCCTCTTTCCGTATATAGCACCGAAATATGGTAAAACTTGACTACCATGTAGTGAACGTGCTACTTTTATCGATACTTGGAAAATTGGATGCGAAGGTAACTTCCACCTCTTTTCTGCATCCGATTTCTTGCAAAGTGAGGATCACCCATGTTTTCATTGCTTAGTGCTATGGCTACCCCAGAGGCATCTGGCGGTGCCGCAGGTTCCACCGGCTCCATGATGACGACCTTCGTAACGTTTGGTCTCATCATTGTCATCTTCTATTTTCTGATCATCCGTCCGCAGAAGAAGCGTGACAAGGAGACCAAGGAGATGCTTGCTGCCATCAAGAAAGGGGACAAGGTAGTCTCCATTGGTGGTATCCACGGTACTGTCTTGGCGGTCAAGGAGACCACTGTAGTAGTAAAGGTCGATGACAATACGCGCATCGAATTCTCCAGGAATGCAATCAGCAGCATCGTCGACCGCAAGGCCGAAGGCACTTCCGCTTCCAGCAAAAAGAAGGCGAAGAAGGAAGAGCAGGTCAGCGCACCCGAGACAAAGAGTGAGAGCGCTGCCGTCGAAGCTGATGCCGAGAAAAAAGACAACAACTAATCTATTAAAGACAATCTGGAGAATATCATGAAAAAACGGAGTCGTCTGGTGATCGTTCTGGTGGTCGTCTTGTTGTGCGGATACTTCTTGTATCCCACGATTGCGTGGTATGGATTCGTACCGCAGGACGCCAAGGAACTGGCAACAGGCTCAAATGTACAGATCAAGGAGTACTCTCGTGGACAGGCTTCACGGGATCTTCGTGCACTGAAGGATCTGGTGGCACAGGATGCACAGCAAACCTTGCCCTCAGAGTATGCATACCTCAAGGATGTTGCAAAGGCCAACTACAAGGCCATGAAGCGTTCGGTCCCCAGAACATGGACGATCGAGGCTCTCTTTGCAGGGTTCTACAATGAGCAGGGTATGTTTGATGCCGCCGAGTCCTACTACCGGACCAGCCTGCTTGAGCTGAAAGCCTTGGGCAACAAGGCTCTCCAGTTGGGCTTGGATCTTCGCGGTGGTATGAGCATCCTGCTTGAGGCGGATACTGCTGCTTTTGAGGCGAAAAAGGGTTCTTCTGCTTCCGCTTCAGAGGTTTCCGAGGCAATCCGCCAGGACATCGAGATCCTGGAGAAGCGCATCGACCAGTTCGGCGTCAGTGAGCCGGTCATCAGGTTGCAGGGAAGTGACCAGATCCTCATCGAGGTTCCTGGTGCTGCCGACCCCGAGCGCGTAAACTCCTTCCTCCGCGGCAAGGGTTCCTTGGTCTTCAAGATGGTTGACAATGAGCTCAGTACCCAGCTTGCAGAGTATTACCAGGCAAATCCGTCCGAAGTCTACACCGATACAGGCGCCTTGAAGCAGCCCTCCTTCCTGCCCGCAGGAAAGATTGCCGCCGGCTACTATGTCAGCGATGAGTACGGTATCGACGAGCTTGAGCGCTATGTGGTCATCGAGGAAGCAGTCGGCCTGGATGGTATGCATCTTGAGAGTGCAACTACGGGAACCGATGGCATCACCGGCAGGCCGGTGGTCAACTTCCAGCTTGACAGCCTTGGTGGGGATATCTTCTACAAGCTGACTTCCACCAATGTGGGCAATACGCTTGCAGTGGTCATGGATGGCAAGGTCAAGGCCATGGCAACCATCAATGAGGGTATCCGCAATCAGGTCCAGATTTCCGGCTTCAACGCCGAGGAAGCAAACGACCTCGCCATTGTGCTGCGTACTGCCGCCTTGCCGATCGAGCTGGTGGTTTCCAGCCAGCAGGCAGTGGGTGCAACCCTTGGTGAAGATGCCGTCAATGCAGGCGTGAAAGCGATTGCCGTCGGTCTCATTTTGGTCATCATCCTCATGTTTGCGTACTACCACGTCAGTGGCTTGGTCGCCGACCTGGCCCTGATTTTCAACCTGTTCATCATGATCAGTGTTCTCTCTGCCTTCAACTTCACCCTGACACTGACCAGTGTTGCCGGTCTCATCCTGACTTTGGGCATGGCCGTCGATACCAACGTCATTATCTTTGAGCGCATCAAGGAAGAGCGAAGGTTGGGCAAGAGCGACATTGCTTCGATCAAAGCAGGTTTTGACAAGGCTTTCTGGACCGTCATGGACGCCAATATCACTACGATCATTGCGGCCCTGGTTCTTTCCCAGCTGGGAAGCAGTTCTGTCAAGGGTTTTGCGAATACGCTCGCTATCGGTATCGTCAGTTCGGTGTTCACCGCGCTGTTCGTATCGCATCTCGTTTTTGATGCGACCGTAGCTCACCGCGAGGGTAAGAAGCTGCACATCAGCTGGAGGAAAAACTAAATGCTTAAGAACGATATTCCTGTCATCAAACTGCGCTGGTATTCCTGGGCTTTGGCTGGAGTCCTCCTGATTGCCGGAGTCATCTCCTTGGTCGCGTTCGGTGGATTCAATCTTGGGGTTGACTTCGAAAGCGGTCTCAGCCAGCGCATCCAGGTTGCACCGGTTGGCCTTGAAGTCACCTACAGTGGCAACAAGGATGCCGTGCTCTCCATCAGCGGCTCGGCTCTCTCGCTTGAGGTTCGTGGCGATGAAGGGGTTTCCACCACTTCATTCCGCTTCGCTGCCTATCCTACGGCAAAGGACCTTGCTTCAGCCCTCGCAGGCGTTGCACAGGTTTCTGCAACCGCAGTAGACGGCTCGCTCAAGAGTGAGGATCTGCTCTCCGGATACGGATTCCCTGCAACCCTTTCCGCAACACCCACCAGGTTGAACTTCCAGAGCACCGGCAATGCTTCCATTGAGGATGTACGCTCGGCTCTCGCTTCCTTGGGCAATGTGAAGGTGCAGACAGTCGGTTCGGCAACCAGCCAGACCTTCCAGGTCCGCTTGGGGATCAAGGACAATTCCACCCAGTCTTCCATGGAAGATGAGGTGAAGGCAGCCCTTGCCGCCCACTTCGGTGAAGGCAATGTGGTAGTCCTGCAGAGTGACTACATCGGTCCGAAGTTCAGTGCAACCCTGCTTTCCAGCTCCATCCTGGCTATCGTGGTTGCCATGGCCCTGATCCTGGTGTATGTCTGGATCCGTTTCCGCTTCGCCTATGCAGTCTCTTCCCTGATCGCATTGCTGCATGACATCCTGATGATGCTCACTGTCATCTCGCTGTTGCGCCTTGAGTTCTCCAGCACCACGATTGCAGCCTTGCTGACGATCATCGGGTACTCACTCAACAATACGATCGTCATCTTTGACCGTGTCCGTGAAAACGTGATGCTCAACAAGGATGCTTCTCTCGCGGCTCACATCAACAGAAGTGTGACCCAGTCGATGAGCAGAACCATCATGAGCGCCGTCACCACCTTGGTTGCAATTCTCCCCTTGGCAATCTTTGCCTCGGGTGATATCCAGCTCTTTGCGGTGAACATGGGCTTCGGCATTCTCTTTGGTACCTTCTCTTCCAACCTGCTCGCACCTGCGATGCTCTATTGGATCAGCAAGGCCCAGAAGAAGGCCAATGTGGAACAGGTGGTTCAGAAGACCGAGTAGGCTGAACTCACAGCTTATCCTGAAAGCGCTGCCGTGGGGTTATCTTGCGGTGGCGTTTTTGTCATACTGGGGAATTATGAAGATAGTACTGTCCAAGACAATGGGGTATTGCAACGGCGTCTCACGTGCACTCGATCTGGCCGAGCAGGCCATAGAAGAGGCCAAGGGCCGAGAGTTGCCGGTCTACTCGTTGGGAAAGCTTATCCATAACCGGCAGGTGTGCGAGCATTTTAGGGATGAGGGTCTGGAGGAGATAGCACATCCTGAGGGGCATGATACGGGTGTGGTCATCCTGCGTGCCCATGGAATACCTGACCGCCTACGCAGTGAATTCGTTGATGCTGGTTTCACCCTCATTGATGCCACCTGCTCTGTGGTGAAGCGCAATCTTCGTCTCATTGCCAAGTACAGCAAGACCCATTCCATTCTCGTTGTCGGTCACAAGGGACATCCGGAGTCGATCGCTATGCAGGGTGTTATGGTGGAAGGATCGGTTTGCCCGAGCATTTTGCTTTGTACTGTTGAGGATGTGAGGGCTCTTCCCAAGGGCCGATCCTATGCTGTTTTCGTCCAGACAACCTTTGACCAGCAGCTCTGGACTGAGATTCGTAGTGCCCTCGTGGAGCGTACCCAGACGGGCTCAGAGATGTTTTTTGTCAATGAGATTTGCCCTAACTCCATCAACAGGCGACAAGCGGTCATCGAATTGGCAGAGCAGTGTGATGCCGTGGTGGTGATCGGGGGCAAGGAGAGTGCCAATACGAGAGCACTCTATACCTTGGCCCTGGAAATGGGCAAACCTGCCTGGCACATAGAGGATGCATCGCATGTTGTTCCCGAGATGTATGAGTATGCTACACTAGGGGTGACGGCAGGAGCTTCCACTCCCTCATCCCTGATCGATGAGGTTGTCCAGAGACTGCAACAGGAGTAATGCATGAACACAACGAACAGAGGGATTCCCATTCCCACCATCAAGCGTTTCCCGTCATACCTCAGATTGCTCAAGGGGTATCGTGATGAGGGTATGCAGACCGTGTCTGCTACCGTTCTTGCGGAAGAGTTGGGGCTCAAGCCGATCCAGGTGCGCAAGGATATCTCCTGCACCGGCATCGAGGGGAAGCCGAAGGTGGGATTTACCGTCATCAAGCTCATCGATGCAATCATCCATACCCTCGGATGGGACAATGCAACCGATGCCATTCTCATCGGAGCAGGGCATCTCGGTTCGGCTCTTGCCCGGTATGAGGGGTTTGAGAGCTATGGACTGAAGATTGTTGCTGCGTTTGACATTGACCCAAGCAAGTGCGGATCGTTTCTGGGGGAGGTCCCGGTCTTCCTGCTCGACCAGCTCAGCCGATACATCGAGGAAAACCATGTGAATATCGGCGTTCTGGCCGTTCCTGCCGTCCAGGCCCAGGAAGTTGCTGAGCTGCTGGTCTCCTGTGGCATTCTGGCAATCTGGAACTTTGCCCCGAAGGACCTGAAGTTGCCCGAGCGTGTGGTGGTCCAGCGTACGGATCTTGCCACCAGTTTTGCCGTGCTCTCCGCCAAGGTAAAGCGAAAGATGAACAAGGAAGAGTTGCTCGGGGAAGAGGACGAGTGGTAAAACAAATGCATTGTTTGGTGAATTGTTTTTGCAGAATGATAAATAATGTGAAGACAGTAATAATAAAAACAGATTTAGCCGAATAATCTACCATTAAATTGTGTTACGTTCACGAATAAAATACCTTAATCACTAAATTTATTGACGTCTCCCCCACCTTCGCGTTAGTATGTGGCCAGCATAAGAACATGAGGTTTTCAGCATGGAAAAATTGGTCGTCGAGCTCTGTATGGGAAGTTCCTGTTTCGCCCGGGGCAATGCGCAAACGCTTGCTGCCTTGGAGACCTTCCTCAAAGAGGAGGGTCTGGGAGAACGTGTGGAACTGGTTGGGCATCTCTGCCTTGGTTCTTGCTCAAAAGGACCCAATCTGAGAATTGGGGAGACAACCTACAGTGGTCTTGACGCTGCCTGTGTCATTGACCTTGTCCGCTCTGCGCTGAAAGACCAGGGAGCGATGGTATGATCCACCCCATCTATACCGAGCTGACCGAGTGCCGCGACTGTTACAAGTGTGTGCGTGGCTGTCCGGTGAAGGCCATCCAGGTCAAGGACGGTTCGGCAGTGGTTGTGAAAGACCGTTGCATTTACTGCGGACACTGTGTGGACATCTGCCCCTCCCATGCAAAGAAGATTCGCAACGACCTTGCCCGTGTCCGCCAGTTCCTTACCAGTGGGCGGAAAATCTACTGCAGTCTTGCCCCCTCTGCTGCATCCGAATTTCCTGACGGAATGGATGCCTTGGTCCTTGCCTTGCACCAGCTTGGGTTCAGTGGGGTCAGTGAGACCGCTCTGGGAGCAGCTTTGGTCAATGAAGCCATCGAGACGTATGCCCTGGAGCATGATGGCGCTTGCAACAAGATTTCCACTGCCTGCCCAACAGTGGTCCAGGCCATCAAGAAGTACTATCCGTCCTTGGTTGACCATCTGAGCAACATACCCTCTCCGCTGCAGTGCCACAGCGCCTATCTTCGCAAGCTGTACGGCCAGGAGATCGGCATTGTGTTCATCGGGCCTTGCATCGCCAAGAAAGTGGAAGCGGATGAGACTCCCGGCTATCCCGATTTTTCCCTCACGTTCGAGGAGCTTCGCACCTGGCTGGATCTGGAGCATTTCGATCTTGCCCTTCTCTCTGCCCAGATTGCCGCTGACCCAACCCTGGTTCCTGCCTTTGTGCCGTGCAGGGCAGGAAAGTCCACACTCTATCCGGTGGAGGGCGGCATGATCGCCTCCCTTGCCTGGGGTTCCGATCCATTCCAGACCCATGCGGTGGCCATCAGTGGTTCCACCCAAGTGCTGGGTACTCTTGGAGGGATGCAGTGCGGACAGGAGCACAACAACTTCCTGGAATTGCTCTTCTGTGAAGGCGGGTGCATCAACGGGCCCGGAGCGGAAAAGGGGCGTTCATCGGCTTCCAAGAAAGCCCTTGCTTCGCGCTATACCCGCAGTCGCATCGCAGCAGCAGGACCTGTCTTCGGTGGAGATCCTGCGTTTGTCCGCCTTCTGTTGGATAAGGGCTACTCCCTCATTGAGGAACCGGGAAAGGTGGAAACCGATCTTCCTGTCTCCTCATTCGTTTCCAAGCACAATGAAGATGAGATTGGGCGTGCCCTGAAGTTCCTTGGCAAGCGGGACAAGGCTGAGGAGCTGAACTGCGGTGGTTGCGGCTACAACAGCTGCCGGGAGATGGCCATCGCCTACCTTGACGGAATGGCAGAGCCGGAAATGTGTGTAACCAAGATGCGCAAGGAAGCCCAGAGCAAGATTGATGTGCTGCTGCGTACCATTCCCATCGGAGTGGTCATTGTCGACGACCAGCTGCGCATCGTCGATTGCAACTCCAGTTTTCTTCGCCTCTTCAGCGAGGTGGACTTTGCGATCGAAGGGGAGTTGCTCAATCTGGTGGGAGGCCTTCCCCTGGAGCGCTTTGTTCCCTTCCATGAAAAGTTCCGTGACCAGTTTGCCAATGCTCGGGTGCAGCAGTACCGCCTCCACTACCAGGACAAGTTCCTGAAGGTCACCTTCTTCTCGGTGGAGAAACAGCATCTGGTGGGAGCGCTTTTTGAGGATATCACCACACCCACGGTACGCCGGGAGACGGTGATCAAGAAGGCCGAGGATGTCATCCAGAAGAGCCTGGAAACGGTTCAGCAGATTGCCTCCCTTTTGGGGGAAAATGCAGCGGAGACGGAGATCATGCTCAACAGTCTCATTGATGCGTTCAAGGTTCCTGCAGCCAATCAGAGTGATGGGTTTACCAAGGAAGAGTCATGAACGACATTTTCATCGACGTGGACTATGCACAGATCTACAAGCACGGCCAGAAGATTGGGGGGGACGTATTCCTGCTCTCCCGCAATCCTGAGAACGACCAGATCGTGTGTACACTCAGTGATGGCCTGGGCAGTGGCGTGAAAGCCAATGTGCTTGCAAGCCTTACCGCCCGCATGGCCCACAAATTGAGCTTCAGCCCAATGGATCTCACCCACTCGGCACGCATCATCATGAATACGCTGCCGGTCTGCAAAGAACGTAAGATCAGCTATGCAACCTTCACCATCGCCGATATCCGCCATGAGGAGGGGGAGGAAGTGAAGGTGAACCTGGTTGAGTATGACAACCCGTCAGCCTTGGTGTTCCGTGGCCCAAACAGCTATCTCTGGCAGCCGGAGCGCATAGATCTTGAACGTGAGGGAGCATTCAAGCAGGAGGTGCTCGGGCATTCCCAGCTGAAGCTGTCCATAGGAAGTCGTCTGGTGATCTTCAGCGATGGCGTTACCCAGGCGGGGATGGGCAAGGCCCTTCCCCTGGGCTGGCGCCTTGAGGGCGTTCGCAGCTTTGCCCATGACCAGATTGAGGCCAATCCCGACATCTCGAGCCACGACTTGGCCCAGGCCATTGTGTGCAGGGCTCACAGCCTTGACCGGCTCAGTGCAAAGGACGACATCACCTGCATGGTGGTCTATGTGCGCAAACCCCGAAGGACGCTGGTGGTGACCGGTCCTCCCTTTACGCCTGAGCACGATCAGGATCTGGTGGAGAAGATCCGTCACTTCGAGGGAAAGAAAATAGTAAGTGGGGGAACGACGGCGCAGATCGTCAGCCGCCTGCTTGAAAAGCCGCTGAAGGTTGATATGAGTTGTTGGTCGCCCCAGGTTCCTCCCTGCTCTACGATGGAAGGAATCGATCTGGTGACTGAGGGTATGCTCACCTTGAGCAAGGTGGCCATTGCCCTCGAACAGAAGAAACCGGTACGCTCCCTGCCCAATGATGCGGTGAGAAAGTTCATCCAGGTGATGCAGGAGAGCGACCAGGTCCACTTCATCGTAGGAACGAAAATCAATGAGGCTCACCAGGATCCCAACATCCCGGTGGAGATAGGGATACGCAGAACCTTGATCGGAAGGTTGCGCAAGGCCTTGGAAGACAATTATCTGAAAGAGACGTCACAGGAATATATCTGACGGAAGGAGAACAGGATGGGAAAGAAAGAGCGGGTATCAGTAAAAATTTGCGTGGGAACAGCCTGCTTTGTGCAGGGTGGTGCCGATTTGCTGCTGTACAATGAGTTCCTGGATCCGGTGGTCTTGGGTGGCTGCGATATCGAAGGGGTATCCTGTCTTGGCGGATGCAAGGATCCCAATGCCAAGAATCGTCCCCCATACGTCCAGATCGGAGGCGTCATCCATGGGGATATGACCCAGGAGAAGCTTTGCAAGCTGCTTGCGGAGGCTGTCCATGCTTGAATTGAACAACCAGTATACGGTGATGAAGCGACAAGTCCATGCCCAGGTGCTCAAGGCATTTTTTGCCGGGACGCTGGAGCAGGATGTGGATGCGCTTCCCATCAAGATCATTCCCAAGTCCAGGATATCGAACCGTTGCTGCATCTACAAGGAACGGGCAATGGTCCGCTACCGGATCATGGCACTGATGGGCATCAACATCGAGACGGATGATGATGAACTGAGAACGCTCTCTTCCTACGTAAGGGAAGTCATGGAAGAGGACAAGCATGTCGCCCCGATCCTGACCACCATCAGCACCGCCTGCTCGTCCTGTCCTCCTGACCGCTATCTCATCAGTGAGGCTTGCCGTGGATGTTTTGCCCGGCCCTGCCTGGCGAACTGCCCGAAAGACTGCATCTCCTTCATCAACGGTCAGGCTCATATCGATGAGAGCCGGTGCATCCGTTGCGGCAAGTGCAAGGAGGTCTGCCCCTTCCATGCCGTGGTGCATATCCCTGTCCCTTGCGAGGAGGCGTGTCCGGTCAATGCGGTCAAAAAGAACGAGGAAGGGTATGTTGAGATAGACTACCAGAAGTGCATAAGCTGTGGGCGCTGTGCGATGAGCTGCCCCTTTGGTGCCATTGTGGAGCGCTCAGGCGTCATGCCTGTGGTGAAGATGCTCAAGGCAGGGGCTCATGTGACCGCTCTCATCGCCCCCGCAATCGAAGGGCAGTTTCCCGGCACCCTTGCCCAGATAAAGCAAGCGCTCCTGGCAACCGGATTCTCCTCAGTCGTGGAAGTCTCCCAGGGTGCTGAGACAACCAGCCTCCATGAGGCTCATGAACTGAGCGAACGCAAGGCTGAGGGAAAGGGGTACATGACCACCAGTTGTTGTCCGGCTTACATGGAACTGGTGGACAAGCATCTCCCCTTCCTTGCCGAGCGGCGTTCTTCAGCCCTTTCCCCGATGGGTTATGCGGCCTTGGAGGCGAAACAGGCCAATCCCCAGACCAAGACGGTCTTCATCGGGCCCTGTCTTGCCAAGCGGGTTGAAGCCGTGAAATTGAAGACCATCGACGGAGTGCTGACCTTCAGCGAGCTGGCAAGCCTGTTCATCGCAAAGGGTGTGGACGTCCGGGAGATGGAGATGGCTGATCTTGGCTCCACCGACTCCTTTGAGGATTGTCGTGGGTTTGCACTCAGCGGAGGGGTGGCATCGTGCGTGCTCAGCCGGTATGCAAAGGCTGATGAGGTGGCCGTCCTGCCGATCAACGGCATTGACAAGAAGATGTTCCGGACCATGAAAATCTGGGACAAGCGCCAGCCTGAGGCCGACCTGATCGAGGTCATGTGCTGCGAAGGGGGTTGCATCAACGGCCCCGGCGTGGTAGTAAAGCCTTCTGTAGCCTTGAAACTGAGGGGCGGCAACAAGGCTGCCACTCCGGTGAAGGCGATGCGCTCCATTGTGGGAGCAAGGGAGTAAGGCAATGCACGATTTGGGAAGCGGTTCTGTCCTTGCACAGCTTGAGGCGTTGGTGGATGCATGGGATGGCAGCATCGAAAGCCGGTACTGCCATCTGGCCAACGCTGCAGCCTTCTTGTACGAGCAGATGGATGACGTCATCTGGCTGGGTTTCTACCTTGCATCAGGGTCCCAAGGCATGTTGATGCTTGGCCCTTTTCAGGGAAAGATTGCTTGTACCGAAATACTGTTTGGGCGGGGGGTCTGCGGCAAAGCAGCACAGGAAGGGAAGAGCGTTCGTGTCGCAGATGTGCATGACTTTGCCGATCATATTGTGTGTGACAGTGCAAGCAACAGTGAATTGGTGGTGCCGCTTTTCGATGCAAATCACCATGTGGTTGGGGTTCTGGATGTGGACAGTGCAAGCTTCGGACGGTTTTCGGAAGATGACCAACAGTTGCTTGAGGGGGCTGCCAAGATTCTCTCACGTGTGCTTTGGACTTGACTAATTGGACGTTTGTGAGCATGCTGATTGTCAAGGCGTTGAGAAAGACGAGTAGTCGGTAACGGAGCCACAGAGAGGATTCCCGAGGTTGAGAGGAGTCTGGCAGGCGCCCGATGAAAACCCCTTTTGAGCCGCATACCGAACGGGCAACCAAGTAGGCTATGCCGCACTCCTGGCGATACAGGTGTAATGAGCGTCTTTTCCGGCGTCAGAGAGTCGGGAAAGGAAGCAAGGTGGAACCGCGGAACATGAGAGCTCTCATGTCTTCGTCCTTGCCGGATACGGAACATGCCGTACCGGAGAGGGAAGGCATGAGGGCTTTTTTTGGTATAAGCATCCTACGGGATGAGGAGGAAATGGTATGGCAAAGGAAGAAGCGGGAGAAAAACTCTCCAGGATCAGGCACTCGATGGCGCACGTCATGGCCGAGGCTGTGCTGCAGATGTTCCCCACTGCCCAGATAGCGATCGGTCCTGCGATCGAGAATGGTTTCTACTATGATTTTGAACTGCCCAGGCAGCTGGTCACCGAGGATCTCGAGGAGATCAGTGAGCGTATGAGAGCCATCATCAGTGAGGGAAAGCCGTTCGTACGGACGGTCGTCAGCCGCGCTGAAGCTCAGGAAAAGTTTGCCGGTCAGGTCTACAAGCAGGAGCTGCTTCAGGCGATTCCCGAGCATGAGGAAGTTTCGCTCTACAACCAGGGCGGTTTCACCGATCTGTGCCGCGGTCCCCACGTGGAGACCACCAAGGAGCTGAAGGGTGATGCCTTCAAGCTCATGAGCATCGCCGGTGCGTACTGGAGAGGCAAGGAGACCAATCCCATGCTTACCCGCATCTACGGGACCGCCTGGTCGAATGCCAAGGAGCTCAGGCTCTATCTGCAGCACCTCGAGGATGTCGAGAAGCGTGACCACCGCAAGTTGGGCAAGGAACTCGATCTCTTCAGTCTCCATGAGGAGGCAGGTCCCGGTCTGGTCTACTGGCATCCGATGGGTGCAAGAATCCGGCAGGCGATCGAGACGTTCTGGAGGAGCGAGCACTACGCAAACGGCTATGAGATGGTCTATACCCCCCACATCGGTCGCTCCTGGCTCTGGGAGACCAGCGGACACCTGGGCTTCTACAAGGAAGGGATGTACCCTCCGATGGAGATGGACAAGAGCGACTACTATGTCAAGCCGATGAACTGTCCGTTCCACATCATGATCTACAAGAACAGCAAGCGTTCCTATCGCGACCTTCCGTTCCGCTGGGCTGAACTTGGGACTGTCTATCGATATGAGAAGGCTGGTGCCATGCACGGTCTGATGCGGGTACGCGGCTTCACCCAGGATGATGCACACCTGTTCGTCACCCCTGACCAGATGAATGATGAGATTCTTGAAGTCTTGCGGTTCAGCCTGCACATGCTCCACAGCTTCGGCTTCACCGATATCAATGCATACCTCTCCACCATGCCGGAGAAGTCTGTTGGTGACCCTGCTCGTTGGGCTGATGCTACCGAAGCGCTTCGCAAGGCCATCGTGGCCGAGGGGCTTTCCTATGAGGTTGATGAGGGTGGCGGTGCGTTCTATGGTCCGAAGATCGACCTGAAGATCAAGGATGCCATCGGTCGTGAATGGCAGCTTTCGACCGTGCAGTTCGACTTCAACGAACCTGAGCGCTTTGACATGACCTTCGTCGACAAGGACGGGGTGGAGAAGCGTCCCTACATGATCCACCGCGCCCTGCTTGGCTCCATCGAGCGCTTCTTCGGCGTTCTCATCGAGCACTATGCAGGGGCTTTCCCGCCGTGGCTTGCTCCCGAGCAGATCAAGCTCATCCCTGTCGGGGAGACTTTCTTCGACTATGCGAAGCAGCTTGAGTTGCGCTTGCGCAAAGAGGGCTTCAGGGTCAGCGCCGACCTCGGTGACGACCGCATGAATGCCAAGATCCGCAACGCACAACAGCTGAAGATTCCCTACATGGTGATCATCGGCGAGCGTGAAGCGGAGAACGATCAGGTTTCGGTACGCTACCGAAGCGGAAAGCAGGAGAACGGCTTGACCACCCAGGCATTCATCGATTTGGTGAAAGCGAAAGTGGAGAGCAAGCAGCAGCTGTAGTACGAACAGAGCCGGAGCAATCCGGCTCTTTCGCTGATGGGGGAACATATGACGAAAGAAGCAGCATTTGCAGCATTGGAAACCTTGGATCGGCAGATAGTCCTGCTTGACCATATTGAGGCAACCCTGGCTTGGGACCAGGAGATATCGCTCTCTGAGCGGGGTGTGGAAGAACGTTCATCCCAACTTGGTTGGATAGCCGAGCAGCGCCACCACCTTGTCAGTGATCATGCCATGGAAGATCTGCTTGCGCAGCTGGAGGGGTACGAGCCGGACTCCTCCTTCCAAAGGGAACTCATCGCTCATAGGAGGCGAGAGTATGAGAAGCAGGTGAAACTGCCTTCATCTCTTGTCCGTTCAATTTCTGAACAAGCTTCCAAAGCCCATCAAAGCTGGGTTGAAGCCCGAAAAGCGGGGTCTTGGTCACGCTTTTCTCCCGATTTTCATCCAATGGTTGAAATGGTCCGTGAAAAAGCGGATTTGCTTCGTTCAGAGGGGCAGTGCCTGTACGATCCGTTGCTTGACAATTTTGAGCGGGGAATGAGGACGGATGAGGTTGACCGTCTCTTTTCCTCGATCAAGGAAGATCTCAAGGCCCTTGCCCAGAGGATGGAGCGGCATCAGGTTGACGATGCGTTTCTGAAACTGGAGTATCCCATCAGTGCCCAGGAGGCTTTCTCCCGTCAGGTACTGAAGGATATGGGGTTTGACTTCAGCCGGGGCAGCATGGCGGTTTCTGTTCATCCTTTCACTACCACCGTTGGCGGTGATGATATCCGGATCACCACGCGTTACACTGATCCCAGCGTAGCGGACAGCCTGTTCTCCACCATCCATGAGGGAGGGCATGCACTGTATGAGATGGGCGCCAACAGCGGATTGCTCAAGGGGACGAGTCTTGCAAACGGAGCAAGTCTGGGCATGCATGAATCGCAGAGCAGGCTGTGGGAGAATATCATCGGAAAGAGCGCAGAGTTCTGGGAACACTACTATCCGCTGTTTGCCGACATTTTCCCTGCACAGACATCTGGAGTGAGCCTTGGGAGATTTGTCCAAGCCATCAACAAGGTACAGAGAAATCCCATCCGGGTGAATGCGGACGAGGTCAATTACAGTCTGCATATCATTCTGCGTTTTGAGCTTGAGCGTCAGATTCTTGACGGCAATCTCGCGGTGGCCGATATTCCCGAGGCATGGGATGCAAAGCACGAAGCATTGTTCGGCTATAGGCCGGGTTCACTGCAAGAGGGGGCGCTTCAGGATGTCCATTGGAGCAGCGGAGACTTCGGCTACTTTCCCACTTATGCCCTGGGCAATCTCTATGGAGCACAGATCTGGGAGCGGGTAAAGAAGGATCTTGATGTTTCAGATCTGCTGAAAACCGGGCAACTGGGGCAGATCAGCTCACTTCTCCGGGAGCATATCTATCAGAAGGGGGCTCTGCAAAGCGGGCTAGACACCCTTGTTTCGTACACTTCCAAGGGTCTTGACGCGACGTTGTTCACAAGCTACCTTGAAAACAAATTCAGCCGCTTGTTCGGCTAGGAAGAGGTCCCTATGAATATCCCGAATAAGCTTACGGTTTCGCGCTTGGTCATGGCGCCCCTGTTCTTCATTGCCTTTCATCTTGCTTCATGGTTCGGACCTCAATTGCAGAGCACCGCTTCCATCCTTACGCTCACTCTCTGGGCTGCAACCGAGCTCACCGATTTGCTCGACGGGCAGATAGCGCGCAAGAAGAATCTGGTGACTGACTTGGGCAAGGTGATGGATCCTTTTGCTGATACGTTCTCCCGTCTGACCTATTTCGTGTGTCTTTCCGGAGCCGGGATCATGCCGCTTTGGACCTTCATCCTGATCATGTGGAGGGAGTTTTCCATCCTCTTTGTCAGGATGCTGATGATGGGCAAGGGGAAGCCTGTCGCCGCCAATATCTGGGGGAAGAGCAAGGCCGTGCTGTATGCAGTCAGTGGTGCACTCGGCATCCTCTACATCGCGTTGGGCAACTGGTTCGAGGATGCTTCCTTCCTGACGGCAGCCCGTCCGGTACTGACAGCGGTGTTCATTCTTGCCGCCCTCAGTTCCGTGATGTCTTTCCTTACCTATATCAAAGCAATCATCCGCGATGGCAGTCTTGCTTCCATGAGCCGGTAGGGGTGAACCACATGCAGACTCTTGATACGCTCAGCAATGCGGAAGCGACCTCAGTACAGTTTCTGCTTACCGATGTTGATGACACCATCACCACCGAGGGAAAGTTGCGCCCGGTTGCCCTTGAGGCGTTGTACCGACTCAAGGAAGCAGGGATCCGTACCATTTGTGTGACCGGGGGCTCTGCAGGGTGGGGGGATACCTATCTGCGCCAATGGCCGGTGGAGGCAGTACTCAGTGAAAGCGGAGCGGTCTGCCTGTACCGGGAAGATGGGATGATCAGGAAGTATGTCCATCCCTCCATTGTGCAGGAAGGGTATGCCCAGCGAGCTGAAGAGCTGATCAGGAAGGTGCTTGAAGAGGTCCCCGGGGCAAAGCTTTCCAGTGACCAGTTTGCCCGCATCTACGATATTGCGTTCGACCATGGCAGCGAGCCTCCCTACTTGGACAGGGACGGAATCGAGCAAGTGGTTCGACTCTGCAAGAGCTTGGGAGCCGGGACAGCGGTGAGTTCCATTCATATCAATGCTTGGTTCGGGTCCTTTGATAAGTTCGAGGGATCGCGCTCGTTTTTCCAGGATGTGCTTGCTCTAGATGAATCGGCCTTGCTTTCCCAAAGCTGTTATTGCGGGGATGCCCCGAATGACCAGGTGATGTTTTCCCGATTTCCTCTGAGCTTCGGCGTCGGCAACATCCGTTTGCATGAGAAAACCATGCAATTCCTGCCTCGCTATGCAGCTGCCTCACACGGTGGCGCTGGGTTTGCGGAGATTGTGGATGCTTTGCTGGATAAACGCCGCTGAGAATTGTCAAAATCTTTGATAGGAACGCTTGACACTCAGAATGGTCTTTTGCTATGTTATCGGAGCACGCTGAACGACACCAAGTCTACAGCGGACGATTTTTGACAGACATATGAGAGAAGAGAAGAGAAGATAAAACACGAGATGATTGCCGCAAGGCTGTTGATCGAGTGTATTTGGAAGCCGCAAGGGCTTCCCAGTCAATTACCTTAGAAATGATGAACAGTAGAATTGAAAAGCTACGTTCGTTTGCGAGGAAAGACAGGGCGAACTATTGAAGAAAATAGA
>RZYT01000379.1 GCA_009930195.1 Spirochaetia bacterium
TCATGGGCGCCGACCTGCTCAATGTCATTGGCCTCGGTGAGGGCGGTCAGGCGGAAGGTCGGATTCCCCGTCTCTTCCTTGCGGGGAGGCCATTTGATGCCCTCGGGGCGCAGATCGTAGGCAGCTCTCACCAGATCGATGATGTCCCAGCGGCTGCAGTTGTTGTCCCACTCCCGTTTGTAGGGGTCCAGGAAGTTCCGATAGAGAGCATTGCGGATGAACTCATCGTCGAAACGGATGTTGTTGAAACCAGCTACCACGGTATTGGGTTTTGAGAACTCCGCATTGATGCGTTCGATCAACTCACTTTCGCACAGGCCCTTGCGGTTCACTTCCTGGGGTGTGATGCCGGTTATTGTGCACGAGAGCGGATCGGGAAGGTAGTCGTCGCTGAGTTTGGCGTAGAGCACGACCGGCTCTCCGATGGGGTTGAGGTCAAGGTCGGTTCTCTGTCCTGCAAACTGTGCGATCCTGTCATACCTGCTGTCCAGACCGAAGGTTTCTAGGTCATACCAGAAGATGGTGGTTTGTTTGGCGTGGTAACTCATGCCAACAAGTGTATCATATTCGCCGGCTTCTGTCTTTTTTCCAAGCTGAGGTTGTTCTCTTTCCATCAGTGATTTATGATGGAGGAAAAGGGTTGTCATGAAATACCTAGTGACCATAGTGCTGTTGTTGTCCCTCCTAGCCCCGCTCGGGGCAAAGGCTCCTACTGCCAACGATGTGACGGTTGCGATTGCCGCCATCACCGATTCGGCCATTTGTACGGTTGCCGCTTTTCTGAACTCTCCTTCCCTTGAGTTGCCGGGGAGCACTCTCCACTTCAGGTCCAATGAGACCCTTCCTTCCCTCCTCATCTTCCAGCAGTCCGATATCGGCTCATACCTGCCGGTCTTCCTCAAGACGAAGGAGGGCAACGGATCCTTCTTCGCTTCGCTCTTGCAGGCTGCGCGCGGTCCATTGAACGATATTGCCATCCAGTACCTTACCGTCCATGGCTGGGAAGTTGGGCATGCCATTCTCAAGGGGGCCGCGGTCACCAGCTGGGGAGAGGGCATGACCTTGGCCAGTCTCATGACAAGTGTTGTGACCAGCGGACGGATCCCTCCCATTCTTGTTGCAACCGATGTGACGGTTGAAGGCAGAAGGGTAAGCACCCCTGTTCGTGTTGAGGGGACTTTTATGTTACACTCCGATGACGAGGGCTATTTTGCAGTACGCCCCCTTACGCTGAAAATCAATGGGGAGGAACGGGAAGTCTAGGTCGGCTTTCCCAACCCCTAGGAGGAATCATGTCCGATATTGTCCAGAAGACCGCAGATTTCTTGTCCCGGCGGGGAGTAGACCCAGCCACCGTTGACATGCACCAGCTTATTGATATGTTCCTGAGCGAGATGGAACGGGGGCTTGCCGGTGATGAAGGCGGCTCTTTGAAGATGATCCCCACCTATACCGAAATCGTCCATGCCCTTCCCAAGAATGAACCTGTCATTGTCCTCGATGCGGGCGGGACCAACTTCCGCACCTGCCTTGTCACCTTCGATGACGAGGGAGTGGCCCATATCGAGGATTTCCGGAAAGTCTCCATGCCTGGGGTAAAGGAAGAGGTTACTGCCCAGCAGTTCTTCAGTACCTTTGCTGACAATGTGGAGCGCCTGATCGACAAGAGTGACAAAATCGGATTCTGCTTCTCGTACGCTGCTGCCATCACCAGCGACCATGATGGCATCCCCTTGGTGTTTTCCAAAGAGATCAAGGCTCCCGAGGTCATCGGAAAGCCTGTGGGGGCAAGCTTGCTTGCTGAGCTGGCAAGACGGGGCTACGATGTCTCAC
>RZYT01000380.1 GCA_009930195.1 Spirochaetia bacterium
CACTGGTGATGGGCGTTTCCCTCACCTACAGAAAGTGCGAGATTGCACTGTGCGCTGTCACTGAACGACTTGAAAAAATGCTCGACCATCTCAGTGGGGAAGGTACCGATATACTCACGCTTGAAGTCGACCTTCCACTGCAGGTAGGGCCTTGCAGAGAAATCGATGGCTACCTGGGCAAGCACCTCATCCATCGGAAGCAGCTCAAACCCATACCTGCTGATGCCACGCTTGTCGCCCAAAGCCTGCCGAAACGCCTGCCCCAGGGCAAGCCCCACATCCTCGATGGTGTGATGCTCATCCACAACCAGATCCCCGTGAGCGTGCAAATCCAGATTGCAGCCGCTGTGGCGAACCACCTGCTCAAGCATATGGTCGAAGAAGGGGATATGGGTGTGCACATGTCCCTGGCCTCCTCCATCGAGGTTGAGCTCAAGGGCGATTTCGGTCTCCTTTGTCTTTCGCTCAATGCGGGCGATACGGGGGGCCAGAGCGCTGTCGTCGAGCAAGAACGAAGCAACTCGGGCCCAATTGTCGCTGATGAGGATGCAAGTCTCCTTCAGCTCGTCGGACAGCTCGTTGGCACGGGAAGGAGAGGCAAACCAGACAGCCTTGCATCCGAGGTTCCTGGCAAGCTGGACATCGGTCAGTCGATCCCCTATCACCACCGAATGCTCAAGGTCGTATTTTTCACCCTGGTACTCTCCAAGCATCCCGATCCTTGGCTTCCTTCCGGGGCAGTTGTCCGAAGGCAGGGAAAAATCAATATGCAGGGCATCGAAGGAAATGCCCTCCCCGGCCAAGGTCTCCAGGATCCTCTGTTGGGGGATGTCAAAGGATTCCTGAGGAAAGGATGGGGTGCCCACCCCGTCCTGGTTGCTCACCATGGCAAAATACCACAGCCCGGAGGAACGGAGTCTGGCCAAGGCGGAGAACACACCGGGGATATACCTGATTTTTTCCAGGCTGTCGACCTGGGTTTCCTCGACGATAATACCGTCGCGATCGAGAAACAACACCCGTTCATGCATGGTCGTACTCCTTCAAGGCGGCGAGCAGCACATCATTCTCGTGCTCGCTGCCGATGGTGATCCTCAAACAATTTTCGCAGTGCATCTCCTTGCTGCGGTTACGCACTATAATACCTTTGCCAAGCAGATAGTGGTAGATGCCGGCGGCATCGGTCATGCGGACCAGAAAGAAATTGGCGTCGCTTTTGAATACCTGGACGACACAGCTCAACTTGGCAAGCTCGACACTCAGGCGCTCCCGCTCCTTCTTAATCATAGCAAGCCCCTTCTGGACTTGGTCCGCCTGCTCAAGCGCTTTCAGTGCAATGGCCTGCGAAGGACCTCCCACATTGTAGGGATACTTCATGCTCCTGATGACAGCTATGATCTCTTTGCTTGCAATCGCCACTCCGACCCGGGCGCTGGCCAAAGCCCAGCACTTGGAAAGCGTGCGCAACACTACAAGGTTCTCATACTCATCAAGCAGGCTCACTGCACTCTCTTGAGTGCTGAAGTCAAAATAAGCTTCATCGACAACAACAATCCCATCGAACAAGGAGCAGATTGTGCGCACCTCATCCAAGGGGAAGGCATTGCCGCTGGGATTGTTCGGACTGCAGATGAAGAGCATTTTCAGCCTGGATTCTTGTGTTCTTCGCCCCTTCTCTTCAGCCAGATAGGACGTAATGGCCGGCATGTCGATTTGAAAGTCAGGGGTAAGGGGAACATTTTCCACCCGAACATCGTTGATGTCGGCGAACACACGATAGGCGCCATAGGTGGGAGGCATCAGAAGGACGGTATCCTTTTGCGGGCGGC
>RZYT01000381.1 GCA_009930195.1 Spirochaetia bacterium
TCTCAGGACTGATGACCATAGGAACTCTTGAGTTGATACGCAGGTGGAACAACATCACCATGGTTGTCACGCTCATCAGCGACATGAAAAAGTGGACACTCCCGGTTTTGCTGAGATTCATCCTTTTCGACCAAACTTCCACCAGCGGCACCAGCTATATTTTCGCCAATGCAAAGATGGCTGCAGTAGTGCTCACGGCATTGCCTCTGGTAGTACTCTACTTTTTCACCCAGTCATTTTTCTCAAGTGGAATAATGATTGGATCGATCAAGGAATAATGCATCACAGCGATGCATTTACATACAACCGTACATTGGATCCAAAGGAGTCAACTATAAACAATGAAAAACGAACATAAAGTTTTTCAAAGCTCAGCGAGAATACATCTCATCCTTGGTCAACAGGGCATAAAGAGTCCTTACGAGCTTGTTCATAGTTGCAACCATGGCCTTCCTGTGCGGGAAACCAGCCTCCCGTTTCTTGTGGTAATACGCATTGAAGACGATGTTGTGCTTCACACAGCTGTCAGCCATCAGGTACAGATACTTGCGCAGCACAGGATTCCCATGCTTGGATATCCTCAGCTGCTTGCTGGTGTTTCCCGACTCATAGATACCCGGATCAGTGCCTGCGAAGGCGATGAGCTTCTGGTAGGTGGCAAACTGGGAGATATCGGGAATCTCGGAAAGGAAGTGGGAAGCGGTAACCTCTCCGATGCCGGGGATGGAGGTGAGAATCTCCATCTGGCGCTTGTGCAGGGTATTCTCGAGCTCCACCAGGGCCTTGGTGAGATCCTCGTCCCGCTGCTTGCATGCGAGCACGGCCTTGGCGCTGTCACGGACCATGGCGGCACGGTAGCTGACACCTATGGAGGTCTGGGCGAGATCCTTGATGCTCTGTACGGTTATTTCCTCGCTCTTGCGTCCTCTCTGCACCTCCAGTGCCTGCTGCAGTTGCCCGTCGGTGGCGTCGAGCACATCCCTTGCACTGCCGTAGACACCCAGGAAAGCCAGCAGGGTCTTGGTGTAGACATTGAATGCAAGCAACTCGGGGAAGGCAACCGCCAGGTCACTCTTGAGGATGGTCTTTGCCTTTGCAAGATCCTCGGCATTGGCGGCCCTGCGCCTGGCGAGCATCTTGCTCTCGCTGTCAAGCTGCATCCTGTCCTCCTGCAATGCACTCATGTGGGCTTGCGCATACCGGGCTATGGTAACGGCATCAAGAGCGTCGGTCTTGGTCCTTCTGAGCGTCTGCCCGTCATGAAAGTGCTTGATGAGCAATGGGTTAATGATACGTGCTTTCCTGCCGTGGTTCAAGAGAAAGTGGTACAGCGGCAGGTGGTAGCCCCCGGTGGATTCCATCACGAACAGCGAGGCCTCGCTTACCTGGGAGGAAGCGATGAAGGAAGAGAAGCCGTCGTGGTCGAAAGTGAGCGAACCCTGGCTTTGGACTCCTTGGGTTCCCAGAACACAGAATGTGGCAGACGTGCTGGCGATATCCAATGCGACGATGGACATAAACAAACCTCCTGTGGGTTAGAAAGTGGATCCCGTTTTCCAGTCTCCCGCTTGAAAGAAGCTCGAAGGCTTAATCAACCAATAGGGAAATTCGGGACCGAGGACAGACTCCTTTTGAAGTTCAAAGACTTAAAGCATATGAGGTCCTCTGTCCCGGAATTATATCATCAAAAATCAATCATCTATTGTAAGTATAGGTGAATTATTATTAGGAGGATGCATATGAACAAAAAACGTGTATTAGTCGGATTGCTGGTGTTGCTCATCAGCTTCGGTCTCTTTGCCCAAGCACAGGCGGAAAGAGCACCT
>RZYT01000382.1 GCA_009930195.1 Spirochaetia bacterium
CGGTGACGGATAAGCTTGGGTTGAGGCGGTCCCTGCTGAAAGGGTTCGACGCGGACACCACTTCCCAGCTGCTGGCTCTTGCATGGTTCTTCGCATCCTGTCCCGCCCAGAGGGCATATCTGGCGGAAGGATGGATGGAATCCCATCGCTGCCCCCACCAGGAAAGCCCCCTGGCAAGCCCGAGGATCACCGAACTGCTGCAGTCGATAAGCCGGGACCAGATCCTGTCCTTCTTCAAGAGCTGGCTGAGACGATCCAAGGATACGGAGTACCTGTGCTTCGACATCAGCAGCGTCTCAACCTACGGGACGTACAATCCCTACGACGAGTACGGCTACAACAGGGATGGGGAGTCCCTGCCCCAGATCAACATAGCCCTGCTGATGGGGATGGAAAGCGAGATCCCTTTCTACTATGAGATACTGCCCGGCTCCCTTCATGATGTCTCAGCCTTGCCCGCATTCACGGCCATGCTGGGGAAACTGGGCATGACGAAGGTCTCCCTGATGATGGACAAGGGCTTCTACAGCCAGAAGAACATCTCGATGCTTTTGGAGAACGGCATCCATTTCACCATGCCTGTACCGAAGAACATCTCCCGGGTGAAGGGCTATATGGATGGTGACAGGGACGACCTCGAGCTTCCCCAGAACATCCTGGTCTCCGATGAGCGCTCCACCGTGTACGGGATCACCCACAGGACGAAACTTGACGGCAAGAGGCTGTACTACCATGTATTCACCGACACGGCCATGCGCATCGAGCATGTGGCGAAGTTCAATGCCTACATGGTCGAGCTTTCCAGGGAGCTTGAGACGGGGGAGCTTGTAGAGTCGCATGCCGAGGATTACTCACTGTTCTTCACCGTCAAGGAGACGCCGGTGAGGGGAAGGAAAGTCATCTGGAACCATGATGCGATCAAAGCCTATCGTGACCGGTATGTGGGATACTGGTCCCTGGTGACGAGCTGCGAGCCCGATGCCCGTACCGCCCTCTTGCAGTACCGCAAGCGTGACAAGGTCGAGAAGCAGTTCGACAACCTCAAGAACATGATCGACGGCAACCGGCTGAGGACCAAGGGGACCGTCTCCAATGAGTCGGTTGTGTTCCTCCGGTTCCTGTCGCTCATCATCACCGAGTACATAAGGAAAGTGCTTCGCGACACACCCATCGACCCCCGGCTGGGGAATACGAAGACTTGGATCACCCGGTATTCCGTACCCGAGGTTTTCAACCGGCTGGAATCGTACACCGAGGTGGTGTTCAAGAACACCTACAGGCCGATTCACCCGGAGAAAACGAAGGCTCAGCGTGAGATTTTCCAGATCTTCGGGCTCGAGTCGTGAGCCCTAACTATAATTTCACGAGATTTCAGGTTTCCTGACTCCGGCGGGGATGATGGCTGTCTTGTAGTGGACTGCCAGATCCTCATATGCATCGTTCAGGATGATTTCCCCCTCCTTCGGGTGGCTAGTGATTCCGGTCCGAAGATTGTCAGGCATCAATCGCCTGGTAACGCCCCCATAGAACGACCACATGTCAACATGGCACTGAAGCCATGTCTGCTCTTTCATGTCCAGGCAGGGAGCGACATACGAATAATGGCTGTACGGCAGGGATGAGACGAACAGGGGTGTCTCGACCAACTCCCCCGTATCCAAATCCACGAATTGCATCTTCGGCCCGGACCAGTCCACTTCGGTTTTCTCCCCGGGCTTGTGATCGAGGTGACTGGTGAACTTGCCCTGGATGGTATACCTTTCATAGTCACGGCAGAACTTTGAGTAGCTCATTGCAATCGTCTCTTTGTGCCTGCATTCG
>RZYT01000383.1 GCA_009930195.1 Spirochaetia bacterium
GACTTTGTCGCAATATCCATAAAGGAAGGAATTGTCTTGGAACTTGTGATATAGTCCATGGAAAAAAAGAAGGGTTGGTTCCCAAAGTTTAGACGACAAAAGAACCAACCCCATAAAAAAGGCAGGTACAGTATGTATTGGGATGACGAGTCTATGCAAGCGGTCAAGGATGTTGCTGCAGGAAAAACAACCAAATTCAGGGCTTCGCTGAAAATTGGGGTGCATGTGAGAACCGTGGAAAGAAAGGTGAAGGAATACCACAATAAAGGTGATCAGTGTTTCGTCCATGGAAACAAGGGCAAGACCCCCTCCAACAAGGTCGATCTTGCCATGATCATGAAATACATCCAGGACCATGACCTGTCGGGATGCAACTTCACCGAGTTGTGCAGGCTCATGAACGAGTACGACCACATCAGCATTTCCTCCTCGTGCATACGCAAAAGATACCTTGCAGAAGGCCTGCTCTCGGTGAAATGCCAGAGGAAGACCCGCAAGAAGATGAAGAAGTTCCTCAGGGAGTTGAAAAAGGCAGAACAGATAACCCAAGATAAGCTGGAAACGCTCTCCGCCCTGGAACAGGAGGAAATCTCGGGGGTATGGAACCATCCCACCAAGCCCAAATCCAAGTTCTTCGGGGAACGGCTTGAGATGGACGCCTCCTCCTTCGTCTGGGTGGGTGGACTGGGCAAATGCACCCTGCATGCATGCATCGACGACGCCTCGGGTTTCCTGGTGGCGTTGTGGCTGGAGCAGGAAGAGACGCTGCACGGATACTACAAGCTTCTTGAGCAGGTCCTTACCCAATATGGGATACCTCTTTCGATACGCACCGACAAGCGGACCGTGTTCATCTACAACAAACAGAAAGATGCGGTGCCTGAGAAGGACACGATGACCCAGTTCGCCTATTGCTGCAGCAAGCTCGGCATAGAGCTGTCGTGCAATTCCGACCCCGACTTCAAACCGAAGGTGGAAAGGGCCAACCAGACCCTGCAGGGGATGATTCCCTTCAGGATCGCCATGGAGAAGATCACTACCATGGAAAAGGCCAACGCATACCTGCAGGCAACGTTCATCCCCTATTTCAACAATCTGTTCGGATATGACTTCGACTATGTGGAAGGGAAGAAGAGGAAGATCCAGTCCGTGTTCGTGGCATGCTCGTCCGAGGAGATACGCAACACCCTGGCGGTGCTGTGCGAACGCACCGTAAACAAAGGGAACTCGATACAGCTGGATGCCGTCTTCATGGCCTTGCTTGACGACAAGGGGAAACGCATCGCACTTCCTTATCATACCAAGGTCACCGTTGCCCGCCTGCTCGACGGGTCCCTGTTCGCCACACGGGGCGAAAAATGCTACGCACTGGAAAAAATCCCTGATCGCTATGCATTCTCGCCGAAAGCGGAACCGGAGGAGGCAAGGCCGAAGCCCAAGACAGCAAGGCCAAGGGTGCCTGCGAGCCATCCATGGAGCTTCCAGAAGCAGATGCAGTTCAAGCAAAGCGATGCGCTCATGAAAAGTCTTGAACCTTACTACAAATGTCCCGACAAGTCCCAATACGCCTAGGGACCAGCACCTGAAAAAGCAATGGGGCTCACTTGTAGCATTCCTCTGGGAATGCCGCTTTTTCTTGTCTTCATGCCAGTCATTACAAGAAAACAAAAGGCACTTTCTTGAAAGGTCCAACAGACAGCCCCAAGATTCACGAAAAAAGAGACCATAAGAGAGTCAATCTCGGGAGATTTCCTACAAAAAATCTTTTCAGGGGAGAAGAAAACTTAAAACACATTATCGGTTCCGCTTGACAG
>RZYT01000384.1 GCA_009930195.1 Spirochaetia bacterium
TTGAAGGGCATGGCTGAGGAGCCCACCTGCTTGCTGCCAAAGGGCTCGCTCCACTCCCCGATGGGGGGCGTCTGCAAGAGACGGAAGTCGAAGAAGAACTTGGAGAGAGTGCAGCACAATGATGAGATGGCCTGGGCAATGCGCAGGTCCTGCTTTCTTGTGTAGATCTGGGTGGCAGCCGTATAGGCCTTGATACCCAATTGGTCCATCACCTTCTGTTCCAGTTCACGGGCAGTGAACGCTGTTCCCTTGAGCAATTCGGTATAACTGGCACTGGTCCCCACAGCCCCCTTCATTCCCTTGCCGCGCACTGAGTCGTGCACTGCAATCAAGCTTTGCAGATCTTCCTTCAGATCCTGGGCCGTCTGGGCGAAGCGATAGCCGACGGTGGTGGGTTCGGCAGGCTGGATGTGGGTGAAGGCCATGCAGGGAGTGTCTGCATAGGCTTCCATTTTGGCAACGAAGGCAGAGAGCAGCGTCTCGGTTTGCTTGATGAGCAGGCCGAGGGCCTCTTTCAGGCGAAGGGCATCCATGTTGTCCAGGATATCCATGCTGGTAGCCCCCAGATGGATGATGGGTGCGGCGGTGGGGCACTGCTCTGCGTACGTCTTGATCTCGGCCATCAGGTCGTGGTGGATTTCCGCTTCAATGGCCATTGCACGGTCGATGTCAACAGCGTCCTGGCTTGCTTTCAACTCAGAAAGCTGTTGCTCGGTGACCAAGCCCGCTTCCCTCTGGGCAGAAGCCAAGGCTACCCAGACACGTCTGAGCAATCTTCGTTTGTGCGTCTCACTAAAAAGAAAGCGCATAGGCTCACTGCCATAGCGCCAGGTAAGGGGTGAGATGTAGGTGTCATGGGTAAAGCTTTGCATTCTGTCCTCCGCTTACCCATGACTGTACCTTCTAAGGCAAGGCTGCGTCAATTGACGTAACGGATTGTCTCCCAGGCCTTGTTGTACATCTCCAGGTTGGGACCCAGATCATCCTTCAGCTCGTAGTTGGTCAGCATCTCCACCGTGTAGAACGGGGTGGTGGTGCGGTACTTCTCCGCTTCGGTATTCACCGAGGCAGGGAAGTGGAAACGATCGAGGAACTGGGCATAGTTCTCCGGCTTGTGGATGTAGTTGATGAACTCAAGGGCGAGCTCGTAGTTGCGTGCTCCCTTGGGGATGCTCATCGAGTCGATGTACATCGGTCCCCCATCCTCGGGCAGGAAGAAGTCGACATCACTCCACTGCTCCTCGGGAAGTTCCTCAAAGATGGCCTCGGCATACCCGTGTGCCACCCAGTACTCACCCGAAGCGAACGCCTTGGCAAAGCCTTCGGCATCGAACTTGACGAGGTTCGGCTTCCACTTGGTGTTGACCAGCACGCGGGCTTCTTCCAGCTCTGCTGCATCGGTTGTATTGACTGAGTAGCCGAGGTAGGAGAGTGCGTCACCCATGACCTCGCGCATATCGTCCATCATGACCATGCGTCCCTGAAGGCGGGTATCACCAAAGATGTTCCAGGTCTTCTCATACTCCTTCACCATCTTTGTGTTGACGGCAATGCCGGTAGCTCCGATGTAATACGGGACCGCGTATTCCATATTCGGATCGTAGTATGCCCTTTCGCGGGCAAACTCGGTGATGTATTGTAGGTTGGGCATCTTGGACGTGTCCAGTTTTTCCAGCATTCCCAGGTTCTTCATGATCGAGACATAGTCACCGGACGGGAAGATGACATCGTAGCCGGCATCGCCGCTAGCCATCAGCTTGGCGAACATCTCTTCGTTGGAAGCGAAGTAGTCGAGCACCACATCAACCC
>RZYT01000385.1 GCA_009930195.1 Spirochaetia bacterium
GAAGCTCTTAGGAAACTTTGCGAGAAATATACCCCATCAGAGATGGATAGGTTTGATAGTTCCTGGGAACACCATCGCTTGGCTACAGAGATCTGGCGAATTGAACTGTTGGAATGGAGTGGAAAGCAGAGGAAGTTTGAATGAGGGGCAAAGGTATGGTATGCTTTGTGCCAAGGAGTGGCGGCAGTGAAAACCAGTGAGAGTTGGGATTTGCGTTCCATTGGGGACATTTCATCTGACAAGGCACAGAAGAATCTGAGAGAGATCTCGATCTTCCTTACCAACAATATCCGTACGATGCAATCCATCGCCTTTCAGTACCACCCTCTGGAGCTGGTCAAGTATGCGTTGTGGGAGCAGAGAAGGATTGCGGCCACCAAGAAATCCGATGCATTTGCCCTTCAGGTTTCCGCCTCCTTGGTTTGTTATCTTTCGAACTTGCTTCCCTATTGGGAGAAAGATCACTCCCAGAACCGTGAAATCAAGCAGAAGGATTGGAAACGGCTGTTTCAGGTATACGAGGATATATGCAAGAAGAGTGTCCGCTATGTGGACAACCACGCGCTCCTGCTTCGCGCTCAGGGCTTCCTCCAAGAGGAAGCTCTCCTTACGGCCTTTCAGGATGCGGCATGTGGATATGTTCTTCCGGCCGTGGTCGATGGCGAGCTGCTTGAGCAGAAATTTACGTCACTTCGGTACCAATTGCAGCCGTTCAATGCTCTGATAGGGGAGGTTTTTCCTGCAAAGCTTGATGGGTTGCTTTCTTCCTTCCTTGTCTTGGCAAAGCGAGGTGTCGAAGGTATTGATAAGCTTCGTGAGGATAGCACTACTTTCAAGCAAGCCGGACTGCTCCAGGTGGAGTTGCTCAAGAGCCGGGGTGAAGATGTTTCTGATCTGAACAAGACCATGGACAGGATCATCAAGGAACAGGGATGGGAGACGTGGGTTGATGATATCGTGGGCAGACGGGATGGCTATGATCTCTTTGATGTCCTTCGCGATACATCCCTCTCGGAACGGGACGCCTATTTGCTCTCCTGTGAATTCGCATCGCTTCCCTTTGATGAAGCCTCGCATACGCTGACAGAGACATGTCCGAGAAATGACAAACCGTTCATCCGGTACGGCGCTTCCTACTATTGTTTTGATGCTGAGTCATTGCTGGAAAAGGCATACCTGTGCATCAAGCAGGCTGTCTGTTCCTATGATGAGCAGATTGCAAAGCGCTGGGCGGATATTGAGCGGGAGAAAAACCGTTTGGTTCCCCTTACGTTCTTCACAGCCATGCTTGGCAATATGCACTATACGCGCAATGTCTCGTTTGATGACGGGACTCTGGATGCCTTGTTTGAGAAGGGCCAAAAGGAGTTGGTGGTGCAAGTCCCGTACGCTGTATTGGCCACCACTTCGCTCAATCCCCTTGAAGATTCTTCTGCTTTGATCGAGCTTTTAGCTCAGGCTCTTCAAGCCGAAAAGCTGGCACGTTCCTACCCAGCTCGTTGTGTGATCATCGATACGTTGCATGATACGCTCTATCCGTTGCAGATGGATGAGGATGTTCTGACACTCTCATTCCTGCAACTGGCCAATCTGGGATCACAATTTGAGGGAGTTGCTGAGCTTAAGGATATTCTGGGCCTTTCTCCCTTTTCTGACATACATCCTGAGCATCATACAGCAGGAGAAGAGATTCCTGTTGAGGAAGAGCTTCCCGTTGAGGAAGAGATTCCCGTTGAGGAAGAGATTCCCGTTGAGGAAGAGATTCCCGTTGAGGAAGAGATTCCCGTTGAGGAAGAGATTCCCGTTG
>RZYT01000386.1 GCA_009930195.1 Spirochaetia bacterium
TTCCCGCTTTCTTCCCAGCTGGATATTGAACTGGCTGCGGTCCCCACGGTACCACTCCAGGACAAACTCAACACACACCTCGTTATCAATCTTCCACACGCTGGTGCTGTAAAGAACAGGACTTCCCGGGGCAATCTTAAGCAGCTCTGCCTCACGTGAAGGTGCTGGAATAGCCTCAACCGTGCGCTCAGCACTTTGGAGCAGATAGTGGTAATCCTGCTCGATGATTGCATGCAACGAGCGGGTTTCCAGATCTTTCTGCTTGGAAGCAAAATCGGGAAATAGACGGGCGGGCAGGTAAGACTGCTGGATGACAACCGGCCACCCATCAACAAACCGTTGCCTCCTGATTACGACCACCTCTTCTTGCTTGGCAACGTTCAACTGCCGGGAAACGAAATCCAGACTTTTTTCAATGGTGAGGGAGAGCACGATGGTCTCTGGTGCAAGGCCATGGAACCGCATTTCCCGGTTGAAATCCTCCAAAGCCCAGCGAGTATCACGGCTGATCTTCTTCTTTTTGACAAATGAGCCTTGGCCTGGGCGACGAGTCACAAGACCATCATCCACCAGCTCAAGGACCGCCTGGCGTACCGTCTGTCTGCTGACACCGAACTGGCGGCAGAGCTCTTCCTCAGTAGGCAAGGATGTCCCGTTCTCACTCTCTTGGATCCATACCATCAAGGCAGCCTTGAGCTGCTTGTATAACGGGATATCCTTCCGTTTCTCCAGTACATTTTGTCTGAGTTCCCTATTCATCAGGTGATTCTCTCTCCCTGCTTCATGCATGCTTGTGCATCATAGTATACGGAGAGCAAGAGCACAATTCAATACCGAACATACAAAATGTATTTGACGGCATAACAAATAGGTGAGATACTGCAAAAAACAAAGGGAGGCAGTATGAAAAGAAAGGTTGTATATTCCAGTCTTGCCATGCTCATCATCGCCTTGGTCCTTCTCCTTCCGCTAACCGCAGCAGGAACGAAGGAACAAGCGAAGGAACCGCAGTTCGAAGGGGAGGTCTTCTGGACTGTGGAAGGGTACGACTACGACAAGCTCGTAGCCGCAGCACAAGCCGAAGGATCGCTGGTAGCACGATGGCAGTCAGGACGTGCCCCCCAAGCGGCACAAGCTTTTGAAGCAAAGTACGGTATCAAGACGGTGGCAAGCCCTCGTTTTGATGACTCTGAGAACATCGAACGACTCAGAAGAGAAGTACAGGCAGGCAACATACAGGTTGACATCCTGGGTATGGATGACGGTGCCATCATTCTCTCCGAGTTCATCCCCAAGGGAATGGTAGTCTCCTGGACTCCCCCCGATCTGGCAAAAGATATTGCTGATGCAGAAGAGTATCCTCAGGTAGTCTACTGGCAGCCATGTGTCATCGGATACAACTCAGCAATCTACTCAGAGTCCCCAATCAAGAACCTGTGGGAACTGACCGAAGAGAAGTGGAGAGGCAAGTTCGTTACCTGCGACCCGCAGATTCAGCCCTACATGTGGCACTTCTTTGCAGCAGTCATCGATCATGGTGATGAGTTTGCTCAGGCCTATCAGGATTTGTATGGTAAGAAGCTCGAAACCAAGTACGAGAATGCTGGCTGGGAATGGGTTGCACAACTTTTTGCCAACAACCCCATCGCCGTCGAGCATGATACTGAAGTTGCCAAAGCCATTGGTTCTCCTGGGCAGACCAACCCCCCGATCGGCATTCACACCCTCACCCGTCATCGGGATGCCAAAGAGCAGAACCTGCATCTTGGTTTCGATCCCAACGTAAAACCGGCAGTCGGTTTTGC
>RZYT01000387.1 GCA_009930195.1 Spirochaetia bacterium
ATCACTGATGACGCCAGCCGAATTCTCCCTTCCCACCATATCCTTGCCCTCAAGAAATTGGCGGACATAGGGAAGCTGGTCCAGCGGACCGGAAACCAGGTAACAGGTATGCTTGCCCATCATGCTGGTGCGGTGTCCATTGGAGAAGGTACGGTCAAGGAAGAGCTTCCACACGGGTTTCAGATACCGACCTTCAAGATTCATGGCATGCACCAGGACATCACAGGAGTTGACCAGATTCTGATAGAACGCCTGAAAGCCATCCTTTCGGTCACACTCACCGACCAATTCGCACCTCAGGCACCCTTGGCAGGCCCCTTCATAGGGAAACGTATTGATATCGACCACCTCCACCTTGTTGGGATAGGCGGCAAGGAAGACCTTGATCATGGCGGACAGGTTTCCCTCCCCACCCACCTCATCGGTGAGCAGTACGGTGCGAAGGTCCCCACGCTTTTCACCTTGGGAAGCGGATGGTTGGGGTTTGAAGGGAACAAAGTCTTCTACAATCTTCTTGCTCTGTCGGATAACGGGAAGACGATGAAGGCAGGTATGATGGAACTCCTCCATGAAGAACCGCAGGCTTTGGCGGTAAGTTGGATTCATGAGATCTTTGTCATCTACACTCAGCCCTTCCATGAAATGCATCCCGAGGTCCTCACAGGTGGCCTGCAGCCAGTGCTGGGCAAGGTGGTCGTAGTAATGGAAACAGCTCATGATGCTTGTCGCGTACTTGCCGACGAATAGTGAAGCCCTCCCCTCCTGCTCTATGAGCTGGAGGAACCGGAGCAGTTGGTAGGGCACCAGCATGGTATAGACAGGAGTAGCCCAGAGTACAGCCTCACACTGCTCTATCAGATCAAGGGATGCATGGAACCACGTGTGGTCAAAATCAGTATCAGTAAGTTCTTCTCCGACATGCAACACCTCCCACACTACATCTTTTTCATGCATCATCAGATAGCGTGCATACTGCAGGGTAAGGCTGTATTCACCTTTTGGGCTTGCGTTGATGATGACCATCTTGGTGGGTTGAGCCAAAGCTGACCTCCTTAAAAGACTGGGTGCTATGCTCAGCGTATGCTCCCCCAATGTGCTCGTCAACAAGAATAATCGGCATCGGTATAGTTTTCCAAATGCATCGAGAGGGGGCCTTTCTTAGTGACAAGCTCATAGTTCTCCGTTATAAGTAGATAACAGGGAATCATGAAGAGCGCTTTGTGGTTGCTCCGCTTCTCCAACGGTTGAGGTTTGTCTATGTGGTTTGTGCTCCACTCCATTGCTTGGAAACGTAAACTCTTCCTGTTGCTCATCGTCTTGGTGAGCCTTGCGGTCGTGTTTCCTGCCCTCTATACCGTGCAACGGGCCAAACAGACGATGATTGAGGAGACCCAGGCGAAGGCTCTGGATATTGCCGGCACCATCTCCGCCTTCCTCAACAGTGATATCGAGCGGTATCGTTTACTCTCACAAACTGCCGATCTGGTCAGCGGAACAGCTGAGTACCGCTACTACCAGGAGATGAACACCATCTTCCGCGCGATCAAAGCATCAAGCGATGCAGCCTTCGTCTTTACCACCAAATACATCGATGAACATACCGACGCGTATGTCTTGGACGGTGAGGACCCGGAAGGGGATCTGTTCTCGCCCTTTGGCAGCATCGATACCATGAATCCCACCGAACTGTACACATTCCAGACTGGCTTGAGAGCAGTCAGCGATCTGGAGGATGACCCGAACTGGCGTGTCTACATCACTGCCTATGCCCCGATCAAGGATTGGCGTGACCACACCATCGTCGG
>RZYT01000388.1 GCA_009930195.1 Spirochaetia bacterium
CCGTTGGCCAGATCGGCAACCATGGCAGGGTAGAACTCGCCGTTGCCTGCACGCAGGGAGTACCCTTTTTCGGTGATGGTGAAACTGACCATCTGAAGGCTTGGATTCCTGAAGGCCTGCTGGAAGAACTCCCACTCCTTGGCAAACTGGGGGTCGCACTTGTAGGCATAGGCAACCGAGGCGATGACCTCCTTGTCGATCGATCCATCGCTCTTGAGCGTGACCATCAGGGTGAGGTTGTCGTGCTTGTCGTACACCTTGTCGATGATCTCGTAGTCAAAACCTTCTCCGACGATGATGCCTGTCTTGGTGATCTTTTGGTTGAGCAGGTGCTGCTGCAAGGCTGCCGGGAAGACACGGAAGATGTTTCCCGCCCCGAAGTGAACCCAGGTGGGGTTCTGTGCAGTTTCCTTGAGCATTGCGTCTCTGTCAAAGGCAGGAAGGGTGTATCCCTTCTGCTTCCAGGCCTCTTTTGCTTGCAAACCTTCATTGGTAAGTTTCATGGGTGACTCCTGTTATGTGGTGGGACGAAGTCGGAGACCGACGTAGCTGATCTCCTGCCTGAAGTAATCGGGATAGTGCTGGACCATGAGTTCGGTCTCCTGCAGCAACTTGGAAAGATGCTTGTCCTCAAGGGTGAGGATTGCTTCCATCTGCTTGGTTCGGAGGGCCTCCATCATGTTGCGGTGTTGCTCGATGATATTGGGAAGTACGTTCTTTTCCGAGAAGGAGAGGAGGCGGATCCTGTGATGGTTGCCTCCTTGGTTTTTGATGATCTTCCAGATGCGCTGCATGCCGATCCCACTGAAGATCTGGAAGTGGAACTGGTCGTCAGCTTCAATGAACTTCACGAAATCGTCAGATGCCATTGCATCGACCTGCTCCTCAACTGCACGCTCCATCGCTTGGAAATGCTCTTCCTTGCTCTGGTAGATGAACTTGCGGACTGCACTCTCCTCAAGGCTCTTGCGCAGGAATCTCTCCTCCTCAACCTGCTTGAGGTTGATCAGGGAGACTCGGGTCCCTTTCTGGGGAAAAATATCCACCAGATTGTCCCCGCTCAAGCGCATGAGTGCATCCCGTACCGGAGAGCGGCTGACCTGCAGCTGCGTGGAGAGCAGCTGCAGATTCAACTCCTCGCCAGGCTTGAACCGCAATGAGAGGATTTCCGAGCGGAGTGTCTGATAGATCTCTTCGCTTGCAGTGACTCTGACGATATTGGCCATTTACTTGCCTGCCTTGCTTTTCTGGATTGCCTCGTAAAGACCGAGGATGTAGCTGGCACCCAAGGCACGGTCATACAGACCATAGCCGGGCATGGCTACCTCACCCCAGATCATCCGTCCGTGGTCGGGTCGTGCCGGACCTTCGAAGTTGATGTCATCCAAAGCCTTCACAATTTCGTAAAGGTCGAAAGAACCATCACGGGAAAGGTGGGCTGCTTCCTCGAAGACTCCGGGTTCGAAGTGGTGGAGGTTGCGGATGTGGGCGAAATGGATTCTTCCGGGAAGGGAGCGGATGATGCCGGGAAGGTCGTTCTTGGGGTTGGTTCCGAAGCTTCCTGCGCAGAAGGTGAGCCCGTTGAAGGGCGCATCGACAGCCTGCATGACCTTCATGATCTTCTCCTTGCTCGTGATGATGCGGGGAAGACCGAAGACCGGCCAGGCCGGGTCATCGGGATGGATTGCCATCTTGATGCCCCATTTCTCACAGGTCGGCTGGATTGCCTTGAGGAAGTAGATGAGGTTGTCAAACAATTTCTCTTCGCTCACTCCCTGGTAGGCTTCGAAGAGCTCCTTCACT
>RZYT01000389.1 GCA_009930195.1 Spirochaetia bacterium
TCAGTCGCCAAGGCTGTCCGCGAGTCCTCTGATGCTTTCAAGAAGCCCTTCAGATTCTCGATTTCGTTCAGCAAGCTCTCGGCTGTCGCGACCGTATTGTTCAATTTCACGCCCGACTTCTCCAAGTTGCTCGACAAGGTGTCCAGCATCCTCTTCGATTCGGCCAACTGACCGTCCAGCTGCTTCAGCTGCTGCTTCAGCAAGGCTATCTCCGCCTCCTTCTGCTCGACCACGGTATTCTGGGCCGGGTCGGTCTGGGTAGGGGAGGCTGGAGTTTTTTCTCCAAAGAAAAAAGGCCAAGCCGCCGACACCGGCTGCAGCGCCAACACCAGCAGCACGAAGCTCACGGCGATTAGCCGTAAGCCATGATTTGATTTTTTTCCACACATAGGAATCTCCTATTCCGGCAGGTCGCGTACAAGCGCCTGCAGGTATTCGTGCGCTGCAATCTGCACTGGTGCAAGATTGCCCTCTCCGTCGGGATCGGCAGCCATCGCTTCCTCGTAGGTCATCAGCTGTTCATGGTAGATGGCCAGCGGGCGATTGAAATCAAGGTCACCAGCAAGATTATCAGCAAGAAGCCGATATCTGAGGATGCCAGATAGCGTCTTGAGAGCATCTGCCTTTGTTCCCTTCTCAATCTTTCTTCGGAACTTGGACCATTTTTCCTGTTCTCTTTCCTCTGTGCTCTGGACGGACGGATGGTAGCAGAGTGCAAACCAGACACCCCCGAGAACGCCGAGAAGAAACACAAGCGACAGACGGAAGATCACCTCCTTCAGAGTACCGGCCTGCGAGGCCCAGAACCATGCCAGCCCTGCGCCGATTACGAACAGCTCGCCCAGGAAGTACTGCCACGTGAGCTTCTCGCGGTCATTGAGCAGCTTGCGCCACAGGTCCTCGATGAGCAGGGCCATCGCCACGGTCGGGATGACCAAGGTGAGGCCGTCGATGATGGTCATCATGTCGATTCTCATGAGCATGGCACCGATGACGGCAAGGAACACCGATGACAGCAATACGAACAGATTCTTACGGAAGGTCATCTTGTTTTCTCCTTCTTCTTTCCCAGCCCATGCTTGAAGGCACCATAGAAGGTGTCCCATCCCCAGGTTGCGATGCTCGTCACCACCATGCCATGCACAAGGCCTGCGATGAGCAGGCTGTCGGCCCATCTCGCACCTCCTGCATAGACGCTCGTGAACCATCCCCACGTCGCACACACCACGAAAGATATGGCGAACAGTACGGACGGGATCAGCTTGTTGCTCAGCGGTGTCCGGTACTTGAGGATGGCTCCAATGGCATTGAGGAACAACGCGATCACGATGAAATCGGTTCTGATCAGCGTGTTGAAATCCATTGCACTATCTCCTTCCCCCGAAGGGGTTCACAAAAACAATTCCAAGAAATCATCCGGCATGCCTCTGAAAAAAGACGAGACGATCTGCCAGATTGCGAAGATGCCCCATAGGACTATCTTCTTCCACGACCGCTTGCCCTTTGGCAGGGATGGCCCCTTGGAGGATGATGACTGCCTGCCGGAGAAGTACGTCTTGATGATGTCCCACTCCCTGGCATTCTCGGCCTCGACCTTTGCGAGCCGTTTCTTGATGTCCTCGAGGTCGTCGTCCATGGGCGTCTCATCTCCTTGTCCTCCAGTCTAGAACCACGGCAGGTATCGAGCAACAGCGGTTGCGACGGTGGCCACATAGCCCATCTGCTCGGCATAGATGTAGACTGCCCATGCGAGGCCGATGCCAAGCAGGTCGAACGCTATGTCGCTCCAGCTCCAAAGATG
>RZYT01000087.1 GCA_009930195.1 Spirochaetia bacterium
TATTGAGAGGATTTTGTCTCGTTTTATTGGGAACAATATCCTTGACCATGTTCGCACAGAACGTGACCGTCACCGGAACGGTATCTGATAACAGGGGAGAGCCGCTAATCGGCGTAACTGTTCAGATACAGGGCACCTCCACTGGTACGGTAACCGACATGGATGGCAACTTCTCGTTGCCAAATGTTCCATTGGATGCAACGGTGGAAATCTCCTATGTTGGGATGCGTACGCAAACCATTCCACTCAACGGGCGTAGTCTCCTTCGCGTGGTTCTGGAAGAAGATACTGAGCTGCTGGAAGAACTGGTGGTGGTGGGTTACGGCCAGATGCGCCGCAGCGACCTGACCGGATCGGTGGTCTCCGTATCGGAAGATGCAATTAAGAAGTCGATCCCCACCTCTATTGATCAGGTACTACAGGGACGGGCGGCCGGTGTGCAGATCCAGGCCAACTCCGGAACACCGGGTGCCAGCTCAGCTATCCGCATCAGGGGTATCAACTCGCTGAATGCTACCAGTCAGCCTATCTTTGTGATCGACGGGGTGATTGTGGATTCCTCCACCGACAGTGAGAGCAGCAACCCGCTATCCAGCATCAACCCCTCCGACATCGTCTCGATGGACGTGCTGAAAGATGCTTCCGCCACCGCCATCTACGGTGCACGGGCATCAAACGGAGTGATCATGATCACCACCCGCCGTGGACAAAGTGGAGAAGCGTTGATCAGTTATGATGGTTATATCGGCACGCAGAGCATGCCAAAGCACCTGGAGATGATGAACCTGCAGGAGTATGCCCGTCACCACAACGACCGGTCCGACTTCAGCATCGTCGAGAAGAGCAGCGCCTTCGTACGGCCCGACATGCTGGGACCGGGCACCGACTGGCAGGAAGAGCTTTATCAGAAGGCACTGATGACCAGTCACAACCTCTCCATCACAGGAGGTAATGAGAAGACTACCTACGCCATCAGTGCCGGCTTCCTCGATCAGGAAGGGATCGCACTGGGATCGGGCTTCCGCCGTCTTTCGTTGCGCGGCAGCATGGACAACCAGGTGAAGAGCTGGTTGAAAGCCGGTATCAACTTCTCGCTCTCAGACTCGAAACAGGAGGTGGGTGCCGACAATGATATCATCATGAATGCGTTACGTCAGCAACCCATGGTGGCTGTCTACGGCCCCGACGGAACCTTCGACGGACCGGAGGATGTCTGGATGCCGGTCAACCCGGTGGGTATGGCATCCATCCGTGAAAACTACAACAAACGACATAACTTCCGTTTCAACACCTACCTCGATGCCACGCTGGCTGACGGGCTCACTTTCAAAACGGAACTCTCTACCGATTACAACCAGGGTAGCTTTTACTACTTCGAACCCTCCTACCGCTTCGGCGTACTGACCAACAACACCCGTACCTCCCGTCGTACAAAGAACGACACCAAATACTGGTCCTGGAGGAACTTCCTCACCTATAACAAGGTACTGGCTGACCAACACAACGTGAATGCAATGCTGGGACAGGAGATGTCAGAATCACAATGGGAAAACCTGGTAGGATCAGCCACCGGTTTCCTCTCCAACACCACGCACGACCTGAGTGCGGGTGATGCCAGCAAATCGAGCGGTACCGGCAGCAGCGGCGCCAGCTCCATCTCATCATTCTTCGGACGCATCTTCTATTCGTTCGACGACCGTTACCTGCTCACCGCCACACTGCGCCGTGACGGATCATCGAAATTCGCACCCGGTAACCGTTGGGGATGGTTCCCTTCACTGGCTGCCGCCTGGAGGGTCACCGGCGAAAACTTCCTGAAAGACCATGAGGTGATCGACACCATGAAGTTCCGCTTCGGATGGGGAGGTACCGGTAACCAGAACGTGGAGAACTGGGCATACATGGCTCTCCTTTCACCCAGGACCACACCCTGGGGTACCGGTGTGCTTACGGGCAACACCGCCAACCCGGACCTGCGCTGGGAGACCACCTACTCCACCAACCTGGGGCTCGATCTCAACCTCTGGCAGAACAGAGTCGAGTTTATTGCCGATGTCTATTATAAGAAGACCACAGACCTCTTGCTACAGCTGCCGCTTCCCGCCTACCTGGGATCATCGGGACAGGGTGCTGCCTCCAACCCATGGGCGAATGTGGGTGAACTGGAAAACAAAGGGATCGAGATGACCCTTAACACCGTCAATATCGACAACAGCGGATTCCAGTGGCGTTCCAACTTCGTCTTCTCACTCAATCGCAACAAGGTGCTGAGCCTCGACACCGATAACTCATCCATCGAAAAGGTGTACCGCGTAGGATCGGAAACCAACATCGTGACCCGCACTACCGTCGATCAGCCCATCGGACAGTTCTGGGGATACAGGGTGATCGGTCGCTTCGAAAAAGCAGAAGATTTCTACTACAAGGATGCAAACGGCAACGTACAACAGGTGGCGCTCCCCGAAGGTGTTTCCATCGGCGAGAATGGTTCCTATATCGGTGACTATATCTTCGAAGACCTCAATAAGGACGGTAAGATCGACAACAACGACGCCACCTTTATCGGTAACCCCGAGCCCAAGTTCTCATTCGGCATCGGTAACAGCTTCTCCTGGAAAGGGTTCGATCTGAACATCTTCCTGGCAGGATCTTACGGCAACGACGTGCTCAACTATAACCGCCGTTTTATCGAAGACCCGCGGGCCAACAACAACCTGCTCAAAACAGTTCTCGACTATGCAAAGGTTGACAGGATCGATCCCAACGGACCGGATGACTTCCGTAACCTGCATCTGGTGGGTGGTGACCGAAGAATACCCCGTTTATCCGCATCAACTTCAAACGGGAACAACCGTGTGAGCGACCTCTATATTGAAGACGGATCATTCCTCCGCATCCAGAACATCTCATTCGGCTATACCCTGCCCAAGAGATGGGTCAGCAAGCTGGCGCTTGACAATGTACGGCTCTACACCAACCTGCAGAATGTATACACCTGGACCAAGTACAGAGGCTATGACCCGGAAATCGGGTATATGTATGGTGATGCACTGATGAGCGGACTCGACTACGGTCGCTATCCCTCACCAAGGATCTATACCTTCGGGATCAATCTCTCATTCTAACGTCACCCATGGAACAAGAAAAAAAATATCCTATGAAAAATAAAATACTCATCATCGCAGCATTGGTCAGCCTGCTCCTCTGGACAGGTTGTGAGGACTTCCTCACCCAGACCAACAATACCAATCCAAACCAGGAGACCTTCTTCGACAGCGATCAGGCGGTTGAAGCAGCCACCTCTCCTCTCTACAACTATGTTTGGTATACCTTCAACGAGAAGTTCTACTACGGTATGGGCGACGGCAGGGCGAACAACATCACCGCCCGCTGGTCTGACTACATCTATCCCTATACCAACCTGACCGAGACAGCATTGAGCATCGGTCTGGAAGATGCCTGGGGATCACTCTACTCAGTAGTGGCTCAGTCCAACAACGTGATCAACAACATCCAGGAGTTTGCGGGCCCCACAGTCACGGAAGAGGCCAAGCAGACTGCCATCGCCGAAGCACGATTCATGCGCGGTACCGCATACTGGTACCTGGGTTCACTCTGGGGCAAAGCGATCATCTACGAGCGCACCTCCGACCTGGTGAACAACTCAGCCATCCCGCCACACAGGGTGACAGATGTGATGGAGTTCGCCATTCGCGACCTGGAGTTCGCAGCGAAATATCTGCCTGCCACTGTCGCCACAAAAGGAAGGGTTACCCGCTACAGCGCTTTCGGCATGCTGTCACGCATCTACCTCTCCATGGCCGGACTGACCTCCGAAGGAGCATACAACGGACAGAACATTGCCACCGATTTCAACCGGGGTACACGCAACAGCTACTACCTCGACATGGCCCGTAAGGCTGCCATGAAGGTGGTCAACGAATCACCCTATGCCCTGATGGAGAACTACGGTGACCTCTTCACCTATGAGAACAACAACTGCAAGGAGGCTATGTTCCAACTGCAGTGGCTCACCGGCTCCACCGATGCCATCGGCTGGGGTGCCAACCAGCCCATCCAGGCTTTCTTCGGATGGTCCACGCTGGTCGCCGACGGCACCAACTGGGGTAACGCAACTTACACCTCATGGGATCTGGTGCGCACTTACGACCCGCAGGATCGTATCCGCCGCCACAATACGATTGCCACATATGGCGCCTACTATCCTGAGCTCTACAAAAAGGGGGGTGGTTACACCTATGGTGTCACCGAAGAGGGATACGAAGATCGTTGTAACATCAAGAAATATGTGATCGGTACCATCGACGACAACGGCGTCAGCTACAAACAGAGCAATGGTCTCAACACCCATATGCTGCGCCTGGCTGAGGTGTACCTCAACCTGGCAGAAGCGATCCTGGGCAACAACGCCTCCACCTCCGATGCCACGGCACTCACCTACTTCAATATGGTTCGTGAACGGGCCGACATGCCCACCCTGAGCAGCATCACCTACGAGGATCTCCATTACGAACGACGCATTGAGCTGGCCATGGAGGGACAATATTGGTATGACCTGGTACGGCGCGGCTACTACCAACAGCAGGAGGTGGTCAACTACATGAACAACCAGGAGCGCAATGCAGGTTACGAATACGATGAGACCGAAGATGTTGAGTATGTAAAGACTAGCGATGGTGAAGGTGTGGCCACAGCCGAAGTGAAACACCTCACACTGCCTGTTTCGGATGTGGACAAAGGGAAGAACCCTTACCTCGAGGGCACACCTGAAGCCTATGAATTCACGGAAGAAAAAATCACCGATCTCTATTAATCATTAATCTGACAAACAATGAAAAAGATACATATCCTATATCTCACCCTGCTCACACTGATCGGAATCACTTTCCTTTCATGTGAAGAGAGCGACAACCTGGGGAGCACACCGATCCAGGTGACAAAAATCTACCTGGAAGATCATGAGTCTTCCGTGCCGGACCGCCCGGTGGAGTTTGCCCGCCTGGGGCAGATGATCCGCATCGAAGGGAGTGGTTTCCTGGGGATGAAGAAGGTCTTCATCAACGGATACGACACCTACTTCAACGTGACCTATGTCACCGACAACTCCATGTTGATATCCATCCACCGAAATACACCCGTTGTGGATGCAGAGGAGGAGGTGCGCAACACCATTCAACTGGTGAAAGAGGGTACCGATATCACCTACACTTTCACCATCATGGCTGCCTCTCCCACCATCACACGCCTGAGCAACACCCTGCCGCAACCCGGTGACCTGGTGACCGCTTATGGCGAGAACCTGCATGAGACCAGCAAGGTGACCCTCCCCGGTGGTGTCGAGGTGACCAATATCGTCTCCGATGAAGAGGGAGAATGGTTCACCTTCACCATGCCCGACGGGGTGACCGCCAGCGGCTCTCTCTTTTCGGAGGGTGCAAATGGAAAGGCTGCCACACCTGCCTACTTCAACTTCACTGAGGGTATCCTCCTCGACTGGGATGGCAACGGTGAAGGCGGTGCCTGGTCATGGAGTGAAGGCGGATCGATGATCGGTATCCAGGACAGCGATGACCAACAGAGCGATCTGGTGAGCGATCCCCTTAACTCGGGTCGCGGCAACTGCGTACCATTGATCCCCGAGCGGATACTGAATGGTGCCAACGGCGGTGTCGTGGCCGGCAAAGCACGTGCCACGGAGGTGTGGACAGCCGGCACTGACAACCCGATGGATGACTGGAGCCGGATGTATGCCTACATCCCGGAGACCACACCCCTCAACGAGGTGGCCTTCCAGTTCGACATCTATGTGCCCGATCCATGGAGCAACACGGGACAGATCCAGGTGGTGCTCTACAACAACTTCAACTTCACCGGTGTGGGATCGGATGATGACGGTCAGCGTACCGCATTCTACATCCCCTATATCCAGGATGGTGTCATGGTGCCCTACCAGACCGAAGGATGGGAAACCGTTACGATACCCTTCAGCGAGTTCGGTTACTATGCCAATATGCTGGAAGATGACGAGGCCACTCCCCCCACCTTCAAGAATGTGGTAGAGGACCGACTGGCAGCCACCTATCAGAACTTCGGCATGGGCATCGTCAACACCGACTTCACCTACCAGGAGGTAGAGGTGGTCTCCACCCTCTTCAACCAGAAGATCTATGTGGACAACTGGCGGGTGGTACCGGTAAAGAAGGTAACCGTCTCCGATTATGACGATGAAGAGTGACAGAGCAACTGGACATGACAAACAAATAAACAGAAACAAAATGAAAAAATATAAAATCATTCTTTTTGCAATTGTTGGTGCTTTGCTGCTCCACGGTTGTTACGACGAAAAGATGGAATGGGGCACACCGGAGGATCATAACCCGATCAACTCCTCTGAGATCCCCCTCAACCTGGCTGAGAAAATCGCCAACTACGACTTTATCAAGGCCTATGTACCCGCCGGCATGATCGTCGGTATCGGGGCGGGTGCCGATCTCTACATCAGCGATCCTGCTTACAAAAAGGTGATTGACGAGAACTTCCAGATGATCACCACCGGCAACGCGATGAAACACTCATCGGTGGTCCGCAACAATGGTTCGCTCGACTTCACCACCATCGATGCTTTCATGGATGCAATCCCTGCCGATATGAAGGTGCTGGGTCACACGTTGCTCTGGCATACCCAGCAACGGCAGGCATACCTCAAGTCGTTGATTGCACCGGAGGTGATCATCGAGATCGACCCGGACGATAAGCTGGAAAACATCATCCTCAACTCCGATTTTGAGGAGGGCAACACCACCGGATGGGGTGCCTGGTCCAGTGCCGGCGCCTCACAGCAGATCGCCGGTCCCGGCAAGGGGTACAACAGTGAGTATGCGATGCTGTTGAACAATCCGGAAGAGGGTGCCAACTACTCGGCACAGGCCTACTACACCCTCCCCGCCACCACCTGGGAGGTGGACGAGCCCTACATCGTCTCCTTCTATGTCTACTCGGAAGAGGGCAATGACAACTTCCAGATACAATTGCAGAACCGCACCACTTACAGCGGCGGCGGTTACACGGCACAGAGCGTGCCGGCCAAGCAGTGGTATTACTTTGAGGCAGAGATCATGATGACCGAAGCGTTGGTAAACCTGCCCATGACACATATCACCATCGACTTCGGCGCTGGTGCAGGTGACTACTATATCGACGACTTCAAGTTCGGGAAGAAGAAAACCGGACCGGTCAACCATATGCTCAACGGTTCGTTTGAAAACGGGCTGGAGGGCTGGAGTGCCAACAACCCCGGTGCCGGCATCGAGGTGGTGGAGCTGGATGATGCACCGGCAGGCAGCCACGCGGTGAAGATGACCGCATCGGCCAGCTCTTCCAATGCCTGGGATCTGCAGCTCACTTCACCCGACATCCCCACCTTCCCGGGTGAGAAGGTACGTCTCTCCTTCTTCGTGAAGGCCGACCAGGCGGGACAGGGTCGTATCTCCTTCAGCGGACTCACCAACGGCTACCCCTGGATGGACTGGACCGGATCGCAGAGCGGCTGGTCAGAAGCGTTCGAGGTGGGAACCGGCTGGCAAGAGATCAGCGTAGTGCTCCAGGATTTCGGTGTCGACTTTGAGGAGGGAGCTGCCGTATGGAAAGGCAACTTCGATTTTGGCTACCTGCCCGATGTGACCTATTTCATCGACGATGTGAAGGTAACGATTGAAGAACCGGCAACACCCGCTTCGGCGCCAATGTCAACCCGTGCCGGCGGCATCACCTACGTCTACAAAACCGCTGAGGAGAAGAAGGCAGCCCTGCTGGGTGCCCTGGAAGAGTGGATCAAGGGGATCACCGAGAATACCGGTGACAGAATCTATGGCTGGGATGTGATCAACGAACCGATCGACGACAACGGTCAGTGGCGCGGCATCGGTGGCAACTTCATGAACGATGACTCCCACCCGGTGGAAGAGGAGGGTCTGGAGCTCAACTGGGCCGATGACCACTTCTACTGGGGCTACTACATCGGGAAGGAGTACGCCGTGAAAGCATTTGAATATGCACGTCAGTATGCGCCGGAAGGAACGGTACTCTTCGTCAACGACTATAACCTGGAGAGCAACCCGGCCAAGCTGGATGCACTGATCGACTTTGTCGGTTACATCGAGCAGAACGGTCAGACGGTCGACGGCATCGGCACGCAGATGCACGTGAGCGCTGACACCACGGCCACCTTCAATGAAAAAATAGACAACATGTTCAAGAAGATGGCTTCTACCGGCAAGATCGTTCGCGTCACCGAGCTCGATGTGCGTCTGGGTACCGCTTCACCCAGTGCAGGGCAGCTGGAGATGCAGGCGAAGACCTACCGGCATATCGCAGCATCCTACATCCAGCACGTACCGGAGGCACAGCGTTCGGGCATCACCATCTGGACCCTCACCGACCACCCGAGAGAGCATGAGTTCTGGTTGCCGGACGAATCGCCCAACCTGTTCGATAAGGACTACAACCGCAAGCATGCCTATAAAGGCTTCGCAGACGGTCTGGCCGGTCGCGACATCAGCGAGGATTTCACCGGTGACGACTATGTGAATGCCTATCCGGAGGAAGAGGAGGAGGAATGAGTAGCATGATCTGATTACAACTATACTTTTGTGAGGGGAGATGGACAAAAAGCCATCTCCCCTTCTTATAAATGCCGAAAATGGATACAAATCTCC
>RZYT01000390.1 GCA_009930195.1 Spirochaetia bacterium
GAACATGGAACGCTACACTTACGAGATCACCTTTACACGGCTGGATGGACAGCCGGATGAAATCCAGCAGCACACCAGCGAGGAGCTGGCAAGAGAATGTTTCCGGCTTTTCAATGAGCCGGACAGCGCAGAGATGTACAGCAAAATTGAACTTAGCCGCCATGACTGGGAGACAGGCATGGATGAGATTCTGGAAACGATGACATTCTGAGAGGAGAACAAAAACATGACCTACACAAAAATCAACCTTTACCTTGCAAACGGAATTCCGGAGGCACTCAGCAACCTCTGGTACGGAAGCGACAGTGCGGTGGTCGAGATCAGGGATGCCGTTGAGGATGCGAAGAACGGCAAGGACCTTCTGAACCGTATCCAGAAGATAAAGCTCCTGCGGAAATTCACCCTCGACAGGGAGAACGAAAAGCGCATCCGCTTCAAGGGAACGGACTGCTGGGGCAACGTAAGCTACCTTGAAATCATCCGCTAAAGGCAAGACCGACAGGCGCAAGGGGCTGGAAATGACCAGCCTTTTGCTCGTGTCTGTCTTCCGAAAGCTGGCATGAAAAGCACATAAATATGACAATTACAGGGCCGAATGATCGTGTAGTTTAGCCGCTTGATAGTGCTCCAGAGTGACGGTAATATACAGTCACCGAAAGGGGAAAACAACAAAAATGGAGGATACGACAATGACGAAGAACGAAGACCGCATCAATAAACTTTTCAAGGAACTGGTACCGGAGACGGGCAAGGCAGACAGCCTCGCAGGGGAGCTGGTAAGGGCAATGAGCCGCATCGGATACCGCTTTTACAACGACGGCGACCAGCTGGGCATCGGCTACGGCAAGGAAACCTGCAACCCTGCAGGGCGGTTCCTTGGAGTCAAGGGCAACGACAAAATCGCAAAGCTGACTGCAGATGCCTGGGCAGTCTACAGCGAGGAAGCCTACGAAAAGGTTTTGGACATCCTTTGCGGAGCGGTTGCCGACTATGTCGAGCAGAACCCAGACCTTAGAAACCAGCCGACTGAAGACATGTGGGACTTCAAGGATGAGGAAGAAGACCAGGATGATGACTGGGACGAAGAGGACTACGACGAAGAGGACTACGATGAAGAAGACTACTAAGCCAGAGAAACACACGGGGCTTGCCGGAAACGGCGGCCCTTTTCTTCTGCCGTAATACGCACAGTTCCGGGCGGCTATCTTTGTGTAGTATAGCCGCTTGATAGTGTGTGATATAGACGGTAATATGCACATACCGAAACGGAAAACCAAGAAAAACGGAGGAAAGCACCATGAAGAAGAACATCACCAAGGAAGAGGAAAAAGCCCTGCTGGAGATCGCCAAGCGCCTGATGGCAGCGGTGGACAGCCGGGGCGACCTCAAAGCCCGCGACAATGACAGCGAGGACTTCATTGAGGTTCCGGTCTGGGGCATCCAGAAAGCAATGGAGGAAGCCTACCTGCTGGGACGGATGACCAGATAAACCGGCAGCCCCCGACACAGCCCCACACAGGGGCTTGTGCCACGGGTGGCAAAACGATCCGAAGGAACCGACAACGCCCCACACAGGGGCAGATGTGGCGGCGTGGATGCGCCGGGAAGGAGAAGCACATGGAAGAACGGATGATGGATACCATCGTGGAAATCTACAACCACATGGATGACAGCGATAAGGATGCCTTCACGTTGGAAGATGCCGAGGATATGGTGGAAGACCAGATCAGGATGGATAAGGAAGCCGGACGGGAACCGCTGGCATATGACCCGCAGTTCTTCTACGATACCATTGTG
>RZYT01000391.1 GCA_009930195.1 Spirochaetia bacterium
AGTTCCTGAATAGGTCCCGCTTCCATAACAGTAGTAATAATCGTCACCTGAAGTGAAGCCAATATCGGCAATTCCAGTGTTTCCATCGTTGTCTACATAAACGGTGATATCGGAATATCCTCCTTGATCGGGAAAATTCCATGTGCCTTCAAAGGCATCAATAGCAACACCGAAGTCATCACAACTGATGAGAACACACACCAACAGACCCACCAAGAGAAGAATCAACGCAACTTTCTTACCCATATCAGCCTCCCTGCTTCCCTCTGTACTGAATTCGTACTTCCAGTATAGATGAGTTTGGGGAATTCTCAAGATTTGGTACTTGGGGAAACAGAGAAAACCCTTGGTTTCCCAAAGGTTTTCTCTGTTGGTTTCTTATGTGCTTATGCTTACTTGAACCTGTTCAGTCTCAACGCATTGAGCACCACACAAACACTGGACATGGACATGGCAAAGGCAGCGAACATCGGACTGAGCTGCGGACCTCCGAAGAGGGTCAGCACGCCGGTGGCCAAAGGGATGCCCAACGTGTTGTAGAAGAACGCCCAGAAGAGATTCTGGTGGATATTGCGCATCGTTGCCTTGGAGAGCTGGAACGCCCTGGTAACATCGGTGAGGTTGTTGCGAACCAGCACCACATCGGCAGTCTCCCGTGCCACATCGGTGGCACTCCCCACTGCGATGCCTACATCAGCTTTGGCAAGGGCAGGGGCGTCGTTGATTCCATCCCCAACCATTGCAACCATGCCTTGCTTGGCATACTTGCTGATCGCCTCCTCTTTCTGGTGTGGAAGCTGGCCGGCAAGATAGGAGTCGACTCCCGCCTGCTTGGCAATAGCCTTTGCCGTACGTTCGTTGTCTCCGGTAAGCATGATCGTGCGTATGTTGAGTTTCTTGAGCTCGCTGATGGCCTGCTTGGTCTCTTTGCGCAGCGTATCGGCAACCGCGATGATTCCCATCACCTTCTGTTGGGTGGCAACCAGCAACGGAGTTTTTCCTTGGTCGGAGAGCTGGGCAAGCTGCTCTTGGATTTCTGGACTCAGCTTGATGTTGTGATCAGAGAGGAGGGCAGGATTGCCGATGAGCACCAAGGTGCCATCCACCTTCGCCTCGATGCCTCTGCCGACCAGAGCCTGGAAATCCGTACTCTCCAGCACCTGTGCCTGCATCTCCTTGGCTTTTAGGACCACAGCACGGGAAAGAGGGTGCTCGCTGTGCTGTTCCACACTTGCCGCAAGCTGCAACATCTTCTCAGGATCATTGGAGATGATATCCGTCACCAACGGCTTTCCTTCGGTTAGCGTGCCGGTCTTGTCGAAAATGATCGTTCCTACTTGCCTGAGTTGCTCGATGGCCGCTGCATGACGGAAGAGAATCCCCAGTCGTGCTCCCTTGCCCGAAGAAACCATGATGGCGATCGGGGTGGCAAGGCCGAGCGAACAAGGACAGGCAATGACCAGTACGCTCACCGCCCGCAAGATCGCCGTCTCAAACGGAATGCCTGCAAGCATCCATGCCAGGAAGGTGATCACCGAAATACCCATGACGATGGGAACGAAAATGCCGGAAATCTTGTCTGCAACACGGGCGATCGGGGCCTTCGACCCCTGGGCATCCTGCACCAAGGTGATGATGTTTGCAAGGGCGGTATCACTGCCGACCTTCGTTGCACGGTACTGAAGGACGCCGGTTGTATTCAGGGTGGCAGCATACACGTCATTGCCCAGGCTTTTCTCCACCGGAAGACTCTCTCCGGTCAAGAGTGATTCATCGATGGCAGAGAAGCCCGAAAG
>RZYT01000392.1 GCA_009930195.1 Spirochaetia bacterium
GTGAGACCAAAACAGCAAGGCAATATGTGGCTTCGGCTATGTGTTGCCTTCTTTTTTGTACATTTTATAGTATCAAAATAATATAGATATGATATAATTAAATAGAGGTAAACAATTATATCATGAGGAATTATCTAGAAAACAAAATCGCTAAATCCGTCGCCAGATTGGACCTTGACCCTGATGATTTCCGGATGCATTTCAGCAATCCCAAAGCCGATTTCACCCGGTTCAGGCGTCAATCTTTCAGTGATGTTGTCAAGCTCGGCTTGCTTTCTCCCGGAAGCTGCATGAAGGAGAACCTGAGGCATTACTTCGGTGTCGGTCCTGACAGGCCCTCAGCGTCAGCATACATCCAGCATCGTGACAAGCTGGGCGTACAGGCATATCGGGCCCTGTTCGACCATTTCAAGGATACTGATGTGCCGTTCACGCTGATCAAGAACAAGTATCTGCTGGTGGCCTGCGATGGTTCCGCCATCAGCATCCACCCGAACAAGGATGATGCGGGTACGTTGCTGCACATGACCAATAATCCGAACGGAAAGGTCTGCAACCAGCTTCATCTCAATGTCCTCACTGCCGTACCCGATGGGTATTTCCTGGACTACGTCATCCAGGACCACAAGGACATGCATGAGATACAGGCCTGCGAACAGATGGTCGAGCGGATGGCTGGATGCCCCAGTCCCTTGCCGAGCATCATCACCTGCGACAGGGGGTACGAGAGCTATAGGCTCATGATGTGGGTGTCCTCTCTGGGGTTCCATTTTTGCATCCGGGCAAAAGACCTCAACTCCCCAGGCATCAGCCAAAGGTACCGGAACATGGTAGGTGAGGACGGTCTGATGGATACTGTTGTCACCAGGAAATACACCCGATGCTCTACCGTGCACAGGAACCCAGCAATTTATCCTGACTATATTTATGTCCCACAGAACGTGATCAACGAGTTCATCCCTGCAACAAGGAACCCTTTGGGGAAGGTCCTGAAGAGCCGTCCGCTCATTATCGATTTCTTCGAGTATTCTTTCAGGCTCGTCAGACTGCAACTTTCCGAAACCTCGTATGAGGTCCTGCTGACCAGCCTGCCTCAGTCGGAGTTCTCGATGGCCGACCTCAAGGAGTTGTATCATTTGAGATGGGGCGTGGAGACCACCTTGCGCCAATTGAAGTATGATGACTGTTCGTCATTCAGCAACACCAGGAAGAAGGTTGCAGCCATTGGTGAAATAATCCTTTCGATGATCTTCCACAACATCTGCACATCGGTACTGGTCGCTTTCGGCAGGAGTCTGTCCCGTAGGATAAAAAACCGCAAGCTCCTGTACAAGGTCAGCTATTCCGACCTGTCCAAGACACTGAGACTGTACGCCTCGGGAAGGGACCCGACTATCACGATCAAGAAAATAGTCAAGGAGCTCACGATGACCATTCAACCGGTAAGGAACGACAGAGCATTTTCCCGAATTCTCGAACACCGTTCTTTTATCCCGTTCATCTACAGAGCAGCTTGACTTGTTACATTCTAGCGGAAACCCATGCCTCGCACAATTCCAAATGTTCGCAGGCTCGGATCATCATGCCCCTAATAATAACTTCGGAACTGAAAATGAAAGCTATCAAGTCAGAAACGTTGGTTTCTTCATTGATAGCTTCTTTCTTATTCAGCTTGCCGTTCCTAACTTAATGACATTGACTCCTTCTCCCAAGAGGGGCATTTCCCATGACCAGGTCTGCCTCCTCTCAGGAGTGCAGAGGGGAGGAGGCTCCTATCTCAGATCATTCAACATGGC
>RZYT01000393.1 GCA_009930195.1 Spirochaetia bacterium
TCAATGTTGAAATAGCTGTAATCCTCTGCGCTGAAGAGATCCTGGCGAAGCGAACCTACCAAGGAGAACACACCGACAAGCAGAATGAGGGCCACCACGAGCCAGAGCCCTTTCCTTGTATAGAGACGTTTGAGCAAGGCAACATAGCGTGCTACCAAGGGAGCGAAAAAGCGGGAGGTTTTCTCCTTCACCGACTCTCTCGGCCCCCACTCAGCGTAGTGGCTGGGCAGGAAGAAGAGAGCCTCGATGGTACTGACGATGAGGGCAATGGTGACCGTCAGCGGTATGACCCGCAGGAATTTGCCGATGGTGCCGGGAATGATCATCAGCGGAAGGAAGGCTGCAACGGTAGTCCCTGTGGCTGCGATGATCGGCCACACCACCTGGTTGACGCCCAAAATGGCTGCATCATGACGTTTCATGCCCAGATTTTGCAGTCGGAACGAATTCTCGATGATGACAATCCCATGGTCAACGATCAGACCAAGCACCAATACCAACCCGAACAACGTGTTGGTGTTGATGGTTTCTCCCAACAAGTCGAGCACCAGGAAGGTAAGGGCAAACGTGACAGGAATGCCAAGAGCCGTGATCAGGGAGTTGCGCACCCCGATGAAGAGCGAAAGAATGATGACAAGAAGAACCAAGCCCATCAGGGCGTTCGTGGAAAGCACCGAGAGGCTGGAGGCTATCTGTACCGTAGAGTCATTGAACAATGTCAGGGTGGCTCCACTGCTCTTCTGGGCCTCATCAACAATGGATCTGACCCGATCCACTATGGCAACCGAGTTGCCTTTCACCACCTTGGTGATCTTGAGGCTGATGGAAGGTTTGCCATTGAAGCGGCTGAAGGCACTGTCCTCCTCAAAGCCATCCACCACCTGGGCAACATCATCCACGCGGACCAGCCCTTCCCCTTGGCTGGACCGGCGCACGATTACGCTGCCGATATCCTCAACACGTTGGATGGAGCCGAGCGTTCTCAGAAGGTACTCGCGGGAGTCGGTGGTAAGATTGCCACTGGGAGAAGTTCGGTTCTGTTCGGAAATGGAACGTACCACCTCATTCACGCTCAAACCAAGACTGGAAAGGGTTGTCGGGTCGAGGTTGACCTGGATCTGCCGCTCAGGCAGGCCTATGATCTCGGCATCCTTGACGTCCGGGATGCGGAGGATCTTGTTCTGCAACTCCAATGCCTGGTCACGAAGGTCTGCATAGGAAAGGTTCCCGCTGATGACCACCTCGATGACCGGCAAAAAGTCGGAGGAAGAGAAATCGTCCAGCACCGCAGGAAGCGTTCCCTCGGGCAACCGAACCTGGCTGAACCGTGTCTGGGCGTCCTGAAAAAGGGATTTGAACAGCTGGTCGTCAATGCCATCACTGAATTCCACCCTGACGACCGAAAGTCCTTCGCTGGTGGTGGAACTGATCTGCTTCAGCCGGTCCATCCCCTGGAATGCATTCTCAACGGGTATGGTCACCGATGCTTCCATATCCTCGGCACTCACTCCCGGGTAGGGAACAATGACATTCACCCAGTAGAACGGAACCTCAGCGAATTGCTCCTGGGGAAGGCGGACCAAGGAAAAAAGGCCCAAGGCCAGTACGGTGATCATGAGAATATTCACCAACACCGGTTTGGTGACAGAGAATCTTCCGATGGAAAGGCGTTTCGTCTCGTCGTCCATAGCATCCCCTCCTATTGTGTGCTGATGGAGGAGCCATCAACCAGCCGTGAAAGGCCACTGACCAAGACACGCTTGCCCGCAAGGTTCAGTTTTGCATC
>RZYT01000394.1 GCA_009930195.1 Spirochaetia bacterium
CTTGAGATGGAACTCAAGGCTCTGGGGGTGGACCATGATATGATCAACCAGTTCATCAACCCATGCCGGGTCGAACTCCGCATCCCCGCTGGAGCCGAACAGCGGGCCCAGCGATGAGCAGCAGGCTTGGCGAAGGGCTCGTAGCGGAAGATTCTTTGCACTGCATGCTTTCAAGCCGTTGTTTCTCTTGTTCGAGCACCGGTACTGGCCCATCTGGTATTCGGTAATATCCTCACTATTGGTGCCGGTGCCGGGCGTATAGGTATAAGTTTGCCCGCAATTGCCACAGACCAGCTTGCCGGTGAAGCAAGAGGATGCTCTCCATCTCACTGCCCCGGACATTCTCCTGCGGTTCCGCTCTGCCTCCACCCTCTGGTGAAGATCCTCATCGATGATCGGGGGGTGGGTCCCTTCCACCACGAAGCGGGGGAGCTGACCGCGGTTCATCTTTTTCTTGTGCGTGATGTGACTCTCTACATAGGTTCGCTGGAGGATGCTGAAACCGCGGTACTTCTCCTGATCGAGGATCCTGAGAATGGATGTCTTGCCAAAAGGCTGGCCCCTTCGGTTGAGGATGCCGCGCTCAGCCAAGGCTTCGGAGATCTCGGTGAGCAGCATGCCGTCTGCGAATGCCTGATGCATGAAACGCACCGCCTCTGCTTCCTCTTCGATGATCTCGAAATGGTCATCCACCCAGCGGTAGCCGTAGATGTTGTAGGCGAGGAACTCCCCCTGCTCGAACTTCTTTCGTATGCCCCACTTTACGTTCTCGCTGATCGAGAGGCTCTCCTCCTGAGCATAGGAGGCAAGGATCGAGAGAAAGAGTTCGCCGTCTGCAGAGAGCGAATCGAGGTTCTCGCGCTCGAAGCGCACCGAGACTCCCAGCTCCCTGAGCTTTCTCACCGTTTTCAGAAGGTCGACGGTGTTGCGGGCGAAACGGCTGATGGACTTGGTCAGGATGATGTCGACCAGGCCTTTCTCGCAGTCTGCCATGAGCCTCTGAAACTCGGCGCGTTTCTTAGTCCCTGTTCCTGAGAAGCCCGCATCGGCGTACACCCCACTATACTCCCACGATGGGTTTGCCTGGATGCGCATGCTGTAGTGGCTGATCTGGGCGGACAGGGATTCCATCAGCTCCTGGGTATCGACTGATACGCGCGCATAGGCGGCCACCCTCAATCTGGAAGGAAGGGTGGGGACGGCATGGTCGATTCTGGTTATCTTGGCCATGTGCTGACCCCCGCTTTGCAGGTTAAGCAAGCCTTTTGTTTGTGATACATATCTTACCTCTGCAAGAAGTTGATTTGTATGGTATCAATCACTCACATCGCGTTATTAGTCAACCGAACTCGCAATACAATCCCCCAAGCAGGGGCTTGTACCTTGCCAGCAGCAACTCCTTCACCTTGCTGAACTCGGCCTCGGTCAGAAGGCCTTCCTGCAGCATGCCCCGTGCAAGATAGAGTGATGCCTGATAGGCTGTTTCGGCCCTGAACTGCTCATCGTCCATCATCGACATCCTGGTAGTAGCGGCTCTTGATGTAGCAGTCATGGCTGCAGAACTTGCGCCTGGGATTGCCGTAGGCGGTGAAGGGCTTGTGGCAATAGGAGCAGGTGAAGTGGTGGAGGGCAGCCGAACCCTGGTGGATCAGGAACTGGTGCGAGCCCCACCATTTCTGGCGACATGCATCGGTGCAGAAGATCCTTTTCTTGCGTTTGGCAACCTGGATGATTTCCTTGCCGCACTGCTTGCAGGTACATTTTGGTGATTCAATGGGTGTG
>RZYT01000395.1 GCA_009930195.1 Spirochaetia bacterium
TGATGGTATCCGTCTCTATGGTGTAGCTGGCAGGATTGTCCGGCGAGGGAGCTGTACCGCTATTCAGATGATAGGTCAGAGTGTAGGTGAGGGGAGTCCACTTGGCATACAGGGTGGTGTAGGATGCAAGGTCCCACGCCTTGCTGCTTTCCATATCCTTGGTGTAGTACTGGGTCCCTCCTCCATTGATGGCGGAGTAGTATCCACCGAATGTGTAACCGGTTCTGGTAGGTGCAGTGGCCGTGGGCATGGCAACATCATAGGTGGCTGTGACTGAGTCGCTTCCTCCTGATCCGCTTCGCTTGTCGAAAGTCACCGTATAGGTGTTTGCCGTCCACTTGGCATGCAATGTCTTGTCCCCATGGGAATGGTTAGCAATGGAAGAGATCTGCGTGTTGTAGGTCGATTCGACAAACCAGCCTGCAAAGGTGTATCCGGTCCTGCTTGGATTTGCCAAGGTGATGGTATTGGACTCATAGGTATACCTATCTGGATTCTGATTGTTGTTGGTACCTCCATAGAGCTTGTACGTGATGGTGTAGCTGTCTGCACTCCATTTGGCATAGAAATTCTTGTTTCCGCTGGTTCCCTTCGGAATTGTGGTTTGTACAGTTTCGAATGTCGATTCAGCATACCATCCTAGGAATGAATAATAGGTTCTGGTTGGATTCTTGAGGGTGATAGTATTTGTTTCTATGGTGTAGGTAGTGGGATTGTCCAGCGAGGGAGCTGTCCCACTGTTCAGATGGTAGGTGATGGTGTAAGTGACCGGTTCCCATTTTGCATAGAGGGTGGTATTGGCGGTGAGGTTCCAGTTCTGGGTGCTTGCCATTGCCTGTGTATAGTACTGGTTTCCTCCACCATTGGTAGATGTATAGTATCCCCCAAAGGTATATCCGGTTCTGGTAGGTGCTGTGGCGGTTGGCATTGCTGCAGCATGGGTGGCTGTTACGGTGCTGCTTCCGCCGCTTCCGTTCTGCTTGTCCAGGGTCACCGTATAGGTGTTGGGGATCCACTGGGCATAGAGGGTGTGGTGATCGGCGATGGAAAGTGTGGTGGCGTTGGTGATGGTGGTTCCACTTCCGTTTTGTGCAGTATTCCAGGTGTGCGAATAGCCGGTCTTGCTCAAGTTCGGGAGGCTCGCGTAGGTCTGGCCGAAGGCGATGTTCTGTGCACCAGGATCGGCTAACTGTGAGTCCTGGGAGTCAAAGGAGACGGTGTAGCTATTAGCTGTCCATTTTGCATGCAGGGTGAGGTTGTCATGTGAACCCTGCGCAATGGTGGTGACCTGTGTGGTGAATGCTGCTTCGGTATACCAGCTTGCGAAGGAGTAGCCGTCTCTGCTTGGATCTGCAAGGGTGATTGTGCTCGTCTCAACTGTGTACGTTGCCGGGTTGGAAGAACTGTTCTGTCCTTCGTTGAGTGTGTAGGTTATCGTGTATTGGGTAGGTGTCCACTGGGCGTAGAGGGTATGGTTTTGTGCAGTGGAAAGTGTGGTGGCGTTGGTGATGGTAGTTCCACTCCCATTCTGTACCGTGTTCCACGTATGGCCATAGTATGATTTGGTTAAGGTGGGAAGGCTTGCATACGCTTGTCCGAAGATGAGGTCTTGCGGATCGGGGTTTTGGATTGCTTGGTCGTTGCTGTCAAAGGAAACGGTATACGTGTTGCCTGTCCACTTGGCATAGAGATGCTTGGGTCCGCTACTGCCTTGTGGTATGTGTGTGATGGCTTCTCCAGTATAGCTTGCTGAACTATACCAGCCGGCAAAGGTGTAGCC
>RZYT01000396.1 GCA_009930195.1 Spirochaetia bacterium
GGCTCATGAGATTTTACTGTGGGATTTCTCCCACTGCTCATTAGCCCTGACCCGATCCAACTTTGTTTTCTCAACCGATCTGGTCTTCCTCCTCCACCTGCTTCTGTCCCAGAGCTTGAGGAAGAAGTATTGGGTATCTCTGAATCCGTAGGCTTGCCTTCTAACCGTCTTGATCATTGTGTTGCAGCCTTCCAGCGGGCCGTTCGAGGTGGGATATCTCACCCTGGAGACAATGCCCTCCATCCGTGTCTGGATCATCTTGTTGAATGCCTTGAGCATCGGTATCTGCACCACGTAGCTCTGCGAGAGGGCCAGCCATTGCTCGAGTCCCTCACGCATCCTCTGCTCATCGGTGCATGCGAGCCCGGCCTTCAGCTGGTCGCCCAGGAAGAAGGCGAGCTTGAGGTTCTCGTTCTCCCCCAGCACCTGTTCGAGGCGCTGGACATTGCGGATCGACCACTTGCGCTCACCGTTCGGCAGGGGCAGGCCCTTGTTCTCATAGCGCTGGGCCAGATGGCGGTTGTGTTCCCTCGCAAGCTCATCCTTGCGCTTCAGCACATCGCGGCTGCTGGTGATCACGAACCTGCTTCCCTTCAGTGCAGCATACTGGCGCCCGGCCTCCCTGACCGACGTCCTCAGTTCCTCGACCTCCAGCTCGATCTCCGGCTTCTCGGACTGTGCGGCATCGCACAGAGCCTTCCTGAGCTTGGTGAGCTTCGCCCTGCAGCTGGAGGCCGCCTCCTGCAGGCGGTTCTGCTCCAGCCTGCGCAGCTCGGTGAGGATCCTGTCGTTGAAGTTCTTGCAGATGTGGAAGGCGTCATACACTATTGCTATGTGGGGATATGCACCCTCGACGGCCTTGCAGTACTGCGCGTTCATGTCCATGGATATTGACTTGACCTGCATCAGCCAGGTCCTTCCCACCTTCTGGAAGAAGTGCAGCAGCTGGCGCTCGCTGTTGCCTTCCTCCAGGAACAGGATCTCCCCCGTCTCCCAGTCCAGCACCACCGTCGCATAGCGGTGCCCCTTGTGCAGCGAGAACTCGTCGACGCACAGGTGTGCGCTCGCATGGGTGGGGAGCATCGGCCCGTACCTGTCCCTCAGCCTCTCCTTGTCCAGCTCCCTGACCAGCTTGCGGTTCGTGCACAAGGCACCCGCCAGGCCCTTGACCGTCATGTCGCAGCGGCCGAGGAACCCCCTGATCTGGGCCTGCAGGCAGGTGGTGATGCAATGCCCCTCCACCTTGAAGGGGATGGCCTGCCTCGCGGTCCTGCGGCACCTTGTGCACAGCAGCTGCTCATAGCCGACATCCACCACAATCTTGCGGTCCCCCAGCGTCAGGTGGTGCAACTGTACATGCAGCTGCTGGTTGGCATGCAGCCGCCCACCACAGTGGGGGCAGCTGTCGGGGACCGCGCCAGTGATCCTTCCGTGCAGCGTCTCGATGATGACCCGGTGACCGCCTATCTGCTTTTCCGCATAGGTGATCGCTCTTGTCGTCTCAAATTCTGGCAATTGTAGGATGGAATTGGTATACTGGTCCACGGGCGTCCGTCCTTGTTAGCTTGGTTTTTGGTTAACTCAATACTAACAGATGGATTGCCCATTTTCTATTTCTTTGGGTCTGCCCCAGATTTCACTGTTTTCCTAATCCCACAGGTTTTTCCCAAGAGCCAATAAAAACCGCTATCCGAAACCGGATAGCGGCAACCTCCTTGAGAACTCTGAGACTCCTCTCTCAGAGTATGAACCCACCCGCTGGAAACATTCGGA
>RZYT01000005.1 GCA_009930195.1 Spirochaetia bacterium
GATGTCGTTGAACGCTATCCTCGCTCCGGCAGCCGCATACGCACTGGCGATCGCAAACCCGATCCCGTAGCTCGCACCGGTCACCCATGCTACCTTGCCCTTCAGGGAAAACATGTCCATGCTCTTCTCCATACTCCTACCTCAGCTCCTCGGTCGCCACCCAGTCCATGTCCGTGTACGTGCGGTTCTCCCCGCACATCGACCAGATGAACGTGTAGTTGCTCGTGCCCACTCCGCTGTGGATCGACCACGACGGGTTGATCACCGCCTCCTCGTTGCCCACCATCACGTGCCGCGTCTGCTGCGGCTCGCCGAACAGGTGCAGCAGCGCCTGCTTCTCGCGGATGTCGAAGTAGAAGTACACCTCCATCCTCCGCTCGTGCGTGTGCGCAGGCATCGTGTTCCACACGCTGCCCTCCTCAAGCTGCGTCAGCCCCATCGACAGCTGGCACGTGTCCAGCACATCCGGGTGGATGTACTGGTTGATCGTACGCTTGTTGCTGTCCGCTGCGCTTCCGGCGCCCACGTGCTTCGCCTCGGCGAACACGATGTGCTTGGCCGCAAACCGCTGGTGCGCAGGCGTGCTGCTCATGTAGTACTTCGCAGGATCCGAGCCGTCCTTGCTCGACAGCGTCACCTTCCGGGTCCCCATCGGCAGGTACAGCCCGTCGAAGTGCACCAGGTCGTAGGTCACCCCGTCGGCCTCGACCGTCCCGTCACCGCCGATGTTGATGATCCCGAGCTCACGCCTCTGCAGGAAGTAGTCTACCCCGAAGTCCTTCATCGCGTCGATGTTCTTCTCCAGCTCCAGCTTGCCGGTCACCGGCATCGCCCCCATCGTCACGATCCGGTCGATGTGCGAGTACACCCCGCTGACCTCGTCCGCTGCGAAGATCCCCTGGACCAAAAACTCCTTGCGCAGCTCCTCGGTCGTCATGTGCTTGAACGCTTCCTTTCCTGTCGAATACCGTATATCCATAGTCAGTTCTCCTTATGCTTATAGTCATGTGGCCAAACACAACGGTTTGGCTATCGTTTCGATATGATCGAGATACTCCTTGATGGAACCTGCATCCGCAAAATACCCGGCCGAATCGGTGAGCAGGACCTGCCGCATCCTTCGCATACCGCCGAACAGATGGTACTGCACCAATTCGGCAATCAGCGTTTCGTCTCTCTGGGCAATGGCTTTCAGCAGACACGCATGCTCATCGACGATTTCCTGGAAATTGTGGATGCGCACGATGTCGAGCATCCTGAAGCGGGTGTAATTGACTTCCGCCTCCTGGATGACCTGCCAGATCAGGGGCACCTTGGTCTCATTGAACCAAATCTGGTGCAACTCCGCATCCAACGCGTAGAAGTATGCAGCCTCAAACCGAGGGCTTTGCAGCAAGATCTGTTGGTTGCGAAGCGTATGCTTGCACAGCTCCTGGGCAAAGGGATCAGCCTGGCGGGCAAAATCAACCACCACCTTGCTCTCCAGGACGATGCGCATCAGGATCAGCTGATAGATGTCAGAGAAATGCAGCAAGGTAGCCTGTGCACCTTTGTAGGGAACAAACTGCACAAGATTCTCCTCGCTCAGTCGTTCCAAAGCCGAGCGTACCGGGGTCCTGCTGGCATCAAACCGGTCACACAGCGACTGTTCCCTGAGGCTCTCCCCAGGCACAATCGCAAGGTTCAGGATCTCTTTGCGCAAAGTGGTGTACACCTGGTTGGTAACGTCTTTAGATCGCATCCCGAACCTCCTTTTTGTAATCATATTTATAATTCGTATACAAACTTTACCATAAACTGGGAATCATGTCAAAAGAAAAACCGGACATCTCTGCCCGGCTTCTCATCTATATGAATACACCCTCTCGGTGCTTTATGCAATGTAGCTTTCGACCATCTTGCTCTTGTTGGGAGCCCTGAGCCGTTCAATGGCCTTCTTCTCGATCTGGCGGATTCTCTCCTTGGTCAGGTTGTACAACTCCCCGATTTCCTTAAGGGACATGGGGTTTTTCCCATCCAAGCCGAATCTCAGCTCAATGATCTCCCGTTCCTTGTCACTGAGTGTTGCAAGCAAGCTGCGTACATCATCCTTGAGGGATTGGTCGATCAGCGAACGTTCAGGATTCTGTGTCTCATCTTCCAGGAAGTCCCCGATATTGCTGGCACTTCCATCATTGAAAACAGGAGCATCGAGGCTTACAAGCTCCCTGCTGATGGAGAGCAGGTTGGAGACGTGCTGGGCATCAAAGCCTGCCAATTCCCCGATCTCTTCCATGCTTGGGTCTTCGGTATTCAGATCTTTCATCAATGAACGCTGGGCTTTCTGGATCTGCAAAAGCTCGTTGGTCCTGTTCAGCGGCAGGCGAACCGCCCTGCTCTTCTCATTGATGGCTTTCATGATTGCCTGACGGATCCACCACACTGCATAGCTGATGAAGTGATAGCCCTTCTCCGGATCGAACTTCTCCAAGGCTGTCATCAGGCCGATGTTGCCCTCATTGATGAGATCGCTGAGAGGCAGCCCCTGGTTCTGGTACTTTTTCGCTACATTCACCACAAACCGGAGATTGGATTCGATCATCCGCTTTCGGGCAAACTCATCACCCTGCTGGGCCCGTCTGGCCAACACCAACTCCTCTTCGGGAGTCAACAAGGCAATGCAATTGATCTCCTTGAGATAGATACTCAAAATATTTGCATCGTCATATCCGCTGGTTTCCGTATTGGTAAGCATTTGGCGTTTGGCTTTCATTATGTACCCTCCCTTGTGGGTGTTGGAAAGGTAAATGCAACAAGCGTGCCAACATTATTAATGAATCTATAATTCTATATTTGTTATAGTTTTAGATATTCTGGAAAAATCAACTTGGCGAAAATTGCCAAAAAAAAGTGCCAAAAAGCCCAAAAAGGGACTCTTTTTGACACACTCAGGGAAATTCTCCTGCAATCCGGGTCATTCTGACACGGATGAACAGAATACAGCCGTTTCGGTGTTACCCGAACGACCAATGAAGCTCCTCTGATTCAACCAACCAGGGGAAATCGAGCTCAATCGAAGCGAACCAGCGACTGAGATTCTCCTTCTGGAATGCAAACTCACTGTTCTGCAGCTCAATCTTGATCTGCTCATACTCCATTCTCAAAAAATCATGGATCATATCCCCTTCACTGAGGGAACAGCTGATGCACTTCTTCCCCATCAGGTAGATGGCGAACTGCCGGCGGAAGAAGTCCAGCCAATCCTTGTCGGGACTGTGCATCTCATTGCCCCTGATCAGAAAGACATCAATGAAACAGTTCAGGCTGGGCGCCAGCTCCTGTGATTTGGCGAAAAGCGTTGCCAGATGATAAAAGTGCTTCCACACCTGCTCGCTGGTTGCGTCAGGAGAAAGGAACGGCAGTTCCCCCTTGATCATCAGCTGTCTTTCTGTAGTGTTCTTGCCATCCATATACGCACTTCCTTTCTGTTCCATGCTGAATATAGTAATACCTCTTGATAACGGCAAGGCTTAGGTGAGTTATTTTCACAGTGTGCACCATCTGCACACCCATATGTGTTGTTTTGGCAATTCAGCTTGCCTGTCTTGCCGCTTTTGACTATATTAACGTAAGCGATGGCAGATGCCTCGCAAGTACACTACCACATTTACCTAATGGTTGGAGGAGAATACAATGACCATCAAGCCTTTGGCAGACAGAGTATTGGTTCAGATTGAAGAAGTGCAGGAGAAGACCGCCAGTGGTCTGTACATTCCTCAGACAGCACAGGAAAAGACCCAGATCGGGGTTGTCGTAGCTGTTGGGGAAGGCACTGACAAGGTGAAGATGAGCGTCAAAGCCGGCGACCGTGTCATGCATGACAAGTACAGCGGAACCTCGGTGAAAGCCGATGGCAAGGAGTACCTGATTCTCAGCATGAAGGACATCCTCGCTGTAATCGAGTAAAGGCGGTTGCATTCAGTAAGGTGGGAAGCAGTTCCCACCTTATTTTTTTATCCGTAGAGGAAGTTTTCTATCTTGTCGCAGAGGCCTTGGCTCATCGTCTCCGGGTGATAGCTCTCCGGAAGTGCCCTGAGCATGTACACCCCGTAGTTCTTGCTCACCACCCTGCTGTCGAGAATGAGGACCACCCCTCTGTCAGAGGTGGACCTGAGCAACCTCCCGAATCCCTGCTTGAGCTTCATGGTCGCCGATTGCAGCGCCAACTGATAGAAACCGCTCCCACCCATCTTGTCGATCGCTTCACAGCGTGCCTTGAACACAGGATCGGAGGGGACGGTGAACGGCAACTTGGCGATGATCACCAACCGAAGCGTATCACCCGGGGCGTCCACCCCTTCCCAGAACGAGGAAGTGGCGAAAAGAGTGCTGTCCTTATCGGCTATGAAGGAAGAGAGCAAGCTATACCGGTCCAGCTCTCCCTGGGCAAGCAAGGTAAGGTTTTCCTTCCCAAACTGCTGTTCCACCTGCGCTTTCACCCGCTTGAGCATCGCGTAGCTGGTGAAAAGCACCAGAGCCCCCCCTCCGCTGGAGAGTACCGCATTGAGAATGGTGGAACTCAGGTACTGCACATACGCATCCTCAATATCCTTTGCGGGGAGCGGGGCATCAGACGGAGTGAGCAGCATCACGCGGTTGGGATAGTCAAACGGAGAGAGGTAGGTCCCTTTCAGAAAGGGGCGCTCCTGATCATACGGAAGCCCCACCCTACTGCCCCAAAAGGCGAATTCATCATTCAGGTCAAGGGTGGCTGAGGTACAGACCACCGTCTGCAGCTTGGAAAAGACTGCATCCACCAGCAAGGGCGCGATGGAGAGGGGGGTGATGCGTACCTGGACGCTCCTGCTGGACCTGTGGGCCTCGGCATTGAACCAGTGGACCTCATCCTGCCAAACCGGAAAGTTGCAGAACTTCGAAAGCACCTCACTCATCAGTGCTATGCGTGATCCTCGCACTTTCAGCTCGTTGATCTTCCCATCGAGCTCCTCGGGAGCCTTGTTGTGCTCAAGAAAGGTGTTGATCTTCGCCGCCAGTCTGCCGCTGGCCTGCGACACCTTGGTGGCGGACTGTACAAACTCAGTGAGCCTGCCTTGGTGCTCCGTCTTGATGAGAACCGGCTGGAAATCATTCTTCTGGAACACGCCAAGCAGGTACTGGTCAAGTGTACCCACTTCCTGCATGAGCAGGTGGATATCGTCTTGGATCCTGTCGATCAGATCCGGCTCCGTACTGTATTCGCCGAGCTGCTCGAGCAAGGATTTGGAACTGTATCTCCCGTTTTTCTGGATGCGCCCTATCTGGCGAAGCATCTCCTGGGAATCGTACTCATCGGTGAAGTATTCGGTGGCATTTGCCTCGATGTTGTGTGCCTCGTCGATGATGAGCCGATTGAAGGGAGGAAGAATCATCTCCTCGTCATAGTCAATCCCGTTGAGGAACCGGCTCTGGGCATCGGTGAAGAGGAGATGGTGGTTGCTCACCACAATCTTCGCTTCCTTGGCCTTTGCCTTGGCCTTGAAGAAGAAACACTCGCGGAAGTATGCGCACTGGTGGTTGGGGCACAGGTCCCCGTCACAGCAGATATCCGACCGCAACTCCGAACTGAGGCGGAACGGGACATCGGCGAAGAGGCCGCTCTCGGTTTGCTTGATCCACTGCCCCATCTGGTACAACTCGCTGTTCGGGTCCTGGGAGAGAAGGCTTGCTTCTTCCCTGGTTTGGACAAAGCGGTTGATGCAGACGTAGTTGCCCCGCCCTACGGCCAAGGCAATCTTGCAGTTCATGCCCAGAAACGAGAAGAGCATCGGAATGTCCTTCTCGTAGAGCTGACGCTGCAGGTTGATCGTACTGGTGGCGATGACGGTCCGCTCATCCGGACTTTGCATCGCATGGTAGAGAGCTACTGCAAGGTAGGCAAACGATTTGCCGATGCCGGTGCCTGCCTCTATGGCAGCCACAGCCCCCTTCTCATAGCTTTGGCGCACCAGTTCCGCCATGAGAAGCTGGCCTTCGCGATACTCATAGGAGGGAAAATGCTGCTCGAGCAACCCCTCCTTGTCAAAGATCCTATCGATGTCAAGCTTCGTCAATGTGGTATTCCTGGAGTTTTCTGTGCAAGGTCTTGCGTCCGATCCCAAGCACCTGGGCGGCTTTGGTCTTGTTGCCGGCACACCCGGCAAGCGTGGAGATGATCAACTGCTTTTCCGCTTCCGCCAAGGTCATTCCCACCTCGAGGGCCACCGTTGCGGTATTCTGGGCCTTGCCGATGTGCATCGGCAGATCCTCGACCTCGATGACATCGGTCCGGCACAATACTACGGCACTCTCGATGCAATTGCGCAACTCGCGGATGTTTCCCGGCCAATCGTACGCAAGCAGTGCACGCTTCGCCTGGTTGGAGAATCCTTCGATCCTGCGGTTGTTCTCCTCATTGAACTGGGTGAGAAAACTGGTCATCAGCAGCGGGATGTCATCCTTTCGTTCACGCAAGGGAGGAACATCGAGATGGACGACGTTGAGCCGATAATACAGGTCCTCACGGAAGTTTCCCTTCTCGATCTCCTTGGGCAGATTGCGGTTGGTGGCGCAGACGATGCGCACATCGACGGTAATGCTCTTCTCCCCGCCGACCCGCTCGAACTGCCGCTCCTGCAGGACCCTGAGCAGTTTCACCTGCGTAGTGGCATCAATCTCCCCGATCTCATCCAGGAAGATGGTCCCCCCGTCAGCAAGCTCAAACCTTCCCCGTTTCTCCTTCACCGCTCCAGTGAACGAGCCCTTTTCGTGGCCGAACAGCTCGCTCTCCAGAAGGCTTGCGGTAAGCGCAGCACAGTGAACCTTGATGAACGGCCCCTTGCTTCGGTTGCTCAGCTCATGGATGGCATCAGCCACCAACTCCTTGCCCACCCCGCTTTCGCCGGTGATGAGCACCGAAGCCTTGGTGGGAGCCACCTGGCTGACCGTATCCATGAGGGCGACCATCTTCTGCGACTTGCCGATGATGCGGTCGTAGCGGTTGCGGGCTTTCAGTTGCTCGACTTCCAGCTTGAGCCGCTCATGCTCCACATACAGGTCCGAACTGCTGATCGCCTTGTGCACCACCAGACTCAGGCGATCGAGATCGACCGGCTTGGTGAAGAAGTCGATGGCTCCACCGCGCATGGCTTCCACCGCAGTCTCGATGGTCCCGTGGCCGGTAAGGATGATGACCGGCATCCTCGGATATGCGCTGCTGACCCGCTTGAGCAGCTCCTCTCCGCTGAGGTTGGGCATTCTCAGGTCGGTGATGACCAGGTCTATGCTCTCCTTGTTGATGAGCGCCCAGGCCGCCTGGCCATCCTCGGCGGTGAAAGTCTGATACCCCTCCAGTTCCATGGCCATTGCCAAGCCGCTTCTGATATTCTTCTCATCGTCGCAAATCAGGACGCTACGCTTCATACTGGGCCTCCGTCATACTCTCTCTGTCGAGTGCAAGCCGTTCACTCTTGGGAACGGGGAAGTAGAGGGTGAAGGTCGTCCCCTCCCCCTTCTTGCTCTGTACGGTGATATCACCGCGGTGTTCCTTCATGATCTTGTAGACCACCGTAAGGCCGAGTCCGGTCCCGGTGGCTTTTGTGGTGAAATAGGGTTCGAAGATTTTCTGCTGGACCTGCTCATCCATCCCGATGCCGTTGTCACATACCTTGACCTGAACCTGATTCCCGTCCAATCTTGCCTGGATGGTCAGCTTTCCCCCTCCCTCCATGGCGTTCATCGCATTCTTGATGAGGTTGAGCAGAGCCTGCTTGACCAGATGCTCGTCATACTCGAGCCTGGGAAGGGCTGTGGAGAAATCACGTCTGAGCTGCACCCGGTGTTCGCTGAGCTCAGGTTCCACAAACGAGCAGATCTCCTCCAGCGTCCTGACAAGCGGTCCCAACCTCAGGCGGGTGTCCATCGGCCTGACAGCAAACAGGAAATCCACCACGATGCCGTTGAGTCTTGAGATCTCCTCCTCAAGCACCGCAAGGTATCGCTCGGCATCCTCGATGGTAAGACTTTCCTTGCGGGCGAAAGCCTTCCTGAGCAGCTGCACATGGATTCCCATTGCAGCAAGCGGGTTCTTGATCTCATGGGCAACACCGGCTGCCATGGTTGTCATGGAAGCAAGGTTCTCGCTTCTTCTGAGCCGTGCCTCATTGGCGTTGTGCTCAGTTACATCGCTGATCATGACAACGTAGGAAGCCCGTCCTTCCCTGGCCTTGTTCTTGTAGGCAAAAACCGTCACGGCAACCGTCTGCACATGCTCGCCTTTCTGGAAAGAGAACTCATTGTCCTCGTCGAGTTGCTGGTTGTGCACGCACAGGTCGATATAGTGAAGGATATGCTCATCAAGCAGGACCTTGGAAAGAGCCATTCCCTCATAACTGCTGAGGATGGTCATGGGTACGAGCTTTCGGCAGTTGGTGTTTGCGTATTGGACGGTGAGCCGCTCATCGGTGAGAATGACCCCGTCATGGATCGACTCCAATACGTTCTCCAGCATCTGCACATCGCTGGCCAATCCTCCCAGGATATCTACGATCTGATTCCTATCAAGCTGGTCGATCTTGGAGATCGCCCGCTGGACAAATTTCTTCATTGTTCCTCCATCAAGCGGTAGTAAAGGGCCTCCAGCGTAAGTTTTGCATTCTGGTTGAACAGCTTGGCATTGCTGCTGGTGGTGTTCAGCAGAACAGAAAAACGCTGCATCCTATCCAAATTGATGATTTTTGCATGCAAGGCCTCATGAAACTCTTCCAGCAGGGCTTTGTACAGCAGCTCCTGGCTCTGCATCTTCTCCACTTCCTGGATCAGAAGCGAAAGTTCTGCAGAACCCAACTGGCGATGATACACTACCGACTCAGAGAGCTGGCGAGCCAACTCCCTGCTTTTCTTCACATCCATACCTCCGCTTTCAAGATAGAACATTTCCAGACTGTCATAGTGCCGGTCCCCAGGATAGTACGGTTCAAGGTACGCAGCGAGGGCAGTCTCCGTAAGCGGGGGAAAGGCATAGCGGCGTACCCGGGAGAGGATGGTTTGCATGATTCTCCCCGGGTATTCGCTGATCAGAAAGAAGTAGGTGTCCTTTGCCGGCTCCTCAAGCATTTTCAGCAAGCTGTTTCTCGCAGAGGTGTTCGTATCCTCCAGGGCTTCGATGATGATGAAGCGCTTTCCGTCACCCATGCTTGTCTGGGATGTCCACTCCGAGAGGGAGCGTACCTGATTGATGCTGATCGTACTGCTCTTGCGTGAGGCTGCATACAGGCTCTTGAGCGAGCTGCGCAGCTCATCACTGATCTTTTTCGCTTCCTTGACATCCACATCACGCTTGCCGGCCAACTCCAGCAGTTGTTCGTTGAGAACCGAGGCTGCGTCGGACAGCGAGTTCTGGGACGCAGTGAGCGTTCCCCCAAAGAGAGCGGGGTGGTATTGCAGCAAGAGGGTCCTGATGCTGCGGATCACCAGATTCCGGGAAAAGTCGTTGGCAAGGCGACTGAAGGTGGCAAGGCTCGTCTCTATGATGCTGACATGGTCACGCTGGCTTACGATGACGACATTGCTCACCGAAAGGTTTGCAAACTTGCGGCAACTTTCGCACGAACAAGCATCCCTGCCCCCTTCGGTACAACTGAGGGCACGGATGGTCTCCAGGGCAAAACTCAGCCTGAGGCTGTAGCGTTCACCGCCGAACAGGCTCACCTGGCTGAAAGTCCCCCCCTCAATCTGGCTGCAAATCTGCTGGGCCATGCCAGGCTGGAAACGGGAAAGCTGTTCAAACATGGGCTACCTGCACAGAGCTGGCAAACCAGTGAACGGTGTCGGGAACCAGGGGCCTGACGATGTTCAGGACAAACTGGCTTGCATCAAAAACTGCGGAGAGATCGAAGACCTCCTGCAACTCAAGGATGTAGATGATGACGGAGGCTGCGATCACCACTTCAATGACCCCCCAGAGAAAGCCCAGCAAGCCGTTGACCGCCTTCAGGCCGGTTGCATTCAAGGCTGTTTCCAACAGGTTTCCCACGATTCTCATCAGGGCATAGCCGATGAGAAAGAGGACTATGAAGGAGAGCAAGGAGGCAATGACAAGGGGCAGCGCGAAAGACTGCGAAACGATATCCGCTATGATCTTCGTGAACATGAGGCCTGAGAAAAAGCCCACGATATACCCTGATCGGTGGCTGAATGCATCGGCAAAGCCTACCAAGGTATCTGCAATACCCCCGATGATGGCGAGGGCGAAGACAATGATGTCTATTGAGTTGAAATACACCGAACCGATGGTCAATCCCCACTGCATATGCTCACTCCTTATATTTGCATCAACACGTGTGCGATGCGCTTTGCACTATCCCAGTCAGCACTTGCACCAAGTGCCTTTCCCATGCTTGTTCTTGCTTGCTCATCCTCAAGCAAGCCGAGGAGGGCCTCGGCAAACGAACCGTCACTTTCATCACCGTAGAGTACCCTTGCAGCGCCTGCGTTGGCAAGACGCTGTGCATTTTCCACCTGGTCCCCCCGGCTGTATGCCGAGGAGAGCGGAATGAGCAGGCACGCACAGCCGAACAGGGCAAGTTCTGCAAGGGTTCCTGCTCCTGCACGGCTCACCACCACAGTAGCATGGGCAAGCAATCGGGCAAGCTCGGTATCGATGAACGGCACCTTCCGATACCGCTCGGTTGCCGTCTCCTGCCCGTCCTCCCGGCCGCACTGGTGGTAGATGAACGCCTTTTTGGCAATTGCATCCACAGTATTTCGCACCAGATCATTGATCTCTGCCGATCCGCTGCTGCCGCCAAGAACCAGCACCAAGGGCTCACCGTCAGCCAAAAAGTCGGGTCGTTCCAATGTCTCTTTGTGCTTCGCCTGTTCGACCAAGGCCTTTCGGACCGGGTTGCCGCTTACAAACAGCTTGGAAGCAGGAAGCGTGTCAAAGCCTTGGTCATGGCTTACACAAACAGTACGCGAGAAATGTGCATTGATCCTGGTGGCAAGACCTGCGGTGGTGTCACTCTCGTGGCTGACGACCGGAATTCGCAGGACAAAAGCTGCCAGTACAGGAGGAACGGATACAAAGCCTCCCTTGCTGAACAACACATCCGGCCGGTGCCTTGAGAGAATACCGAGAGCCTGGAAAAAACCAAGGACAATATTTCCGATGTCCAGCACATTTCTCATCGACCGGTACCGCCTGAGTTTTCCGCTTCGTATGGGAAAAAAAGACAGGCCTGCCGCTTCCACCACAGCCTTTTCACGCGCATTGTTGCGACCGATCCAAAAAGCCTCATAGGCAGGGCTTTCAAGCATCTGCTCATGTACGGCAAGGGCGGGATAGACATGACCGAGGGTACCTCCCCCTGTATAGCAGACAACCATGGCTCCATGGTACCACGGTCTGGGAAAAACGACTACCATCTTTGTATCAATCTGATACACTGTGGGTAGATTTGTCCCACCTTTTCTCACGAGTTTGACTTTTCTCCTTCCCAGAGAATGAGTATACTGGTAAGGAGGCTCTGCAGAGCCAAATACTTCCTGTAAGCGAGACATTCATGGGAACGTCATTATTCACCAAGCTATTCGGCACCAAACAAGACAAAGACCTTCGTCTGCTTTTTCCCATCGTGGAGCAAGTCAACAAGGAGGAGGCTTGGGCTTCCTCGCTCACCGATGAGCAGTTTCCCCAGATCACCGAGGAGCTCAAGCAACAGGTGCAGAAAGGCGCAACGCTGGAGTCACTGCTGCCGAAAGCCTTTGCCCTGGCACGGGAAGCGGCTAAGCGCGTTCTTGGGGAGCGGCACTACGATGTGCAGATCATGGGTGCTGCTGTCTTGCATCAGGGGAAGATCCTGGAGATGAAAACCGGTGAAGGAAAAACCCTCACCTGTGTTCCTGCCGCCTACCTCAATGCCCTTGAGGGCAAAGGGGTGCACATCGTCACCGTCAATGACTACCTCGCCTCGCGTGACGCCGCTTGGATGGGTCCCATCTATGAATTCCTCGGCCTTTCGGTGGGAACGATCCTCTCGGACATGGACAATGAGGCGAAACGATCCGCATACAGCAAGGATATCACCTACGGGACGAACAATGAGTTCGGCTTCGACTACCTGAGGGACAACATGAAGTGGGCGCAGGAGGAAAAGATCCAGCCCAAGCACCACTACTGCATCATCGATGAGATCGACTCGATCCTGATCGATGAGGCCAGGACCCCCCTGATCATCAGCGGCCAGAGCGAGGACGACTCGAAACAGGTGATGGGTGCCCAGAAAATCGCCTCATCATTGACCGAGTGTGAGAAGAACCATGAAACAGGGGACTACTATGAGCAAGACCCCCTCGCCCGCTTCGACAGGAATGCCCCTGCTTTCGAGGAACGGGGCGACTACAAGCTGGACGAGAAACAGAAGAAGGTCAGCTTCACCAACCAAGGCATGCAGCACATGGAAGAGCTGCTGAACGCACACCATGTCATCAGCGGTTCCATCTATGCCGATGAGAACTTTGAGTATGTGCACTATGTGACCCAGGCGGTGCGTGCCCTCAGGCTGTACCATCATGACGTCGACTACGTGGTTGTCGAAGGACAGGTCCAGATCGTCGACGAATTCACCGGGCGCATCCTGCACGGGAGACGCTACAGCGATGGTTTGCACCAAGCCATTGAGGCCAAGGAGAAGATCAAGGTGCTTGGCCAGAACAAGACACTGGCCACCATCACCTTCCAGAACTTCTTCAGGATGTACGACAAGATCAGCGGCATGACCGGTACCGCCGATACCGAAGCACCCGAATTCCTGAAGATCTACAGCCTCGATGTCGTGGTCATCCCCACCAACAAGCCGGTCGTACGGGAAGACAATCCCGATCTTGTCTACTACAATGAGGAGTTCAAGTTCAAGGCGATCTGCGAAGAGATTGAACGGGTGCACAAAACCGGTCAGCCGATTCTCGTAGGTACGATCAGCATCGAGAAGAGTGAAATGCTCTCCGTACTGCTGCGCAAGATGGGCATCCGCCACGAGGTGCTCAACGCCAAGAACCACGCACGTGAGGCCATGATCATCGAGGAAGCAGGAGCCAAGGGTGCCGTTACCATTGCCACGAACATGGCTGGACGCGGAACGGACATCAAGCTTGGTGGCAGCCTCGACGCCCGTGCCAGGAAAATCTGCGGTACCGAAGCCAGCAGTGAGGAGATGGCTGCTGCCATCAAGCAAGCCTATCCTTCCTGGAAGCAGGACTACGAGGAAGTGAAGGAGCTTGGCGGCCTCTATATCCTGGGAACCGAACGCCATGAATCCAGGCGTATCGACAACCAGCTGCGTGGACGCTCCGGTCGCCAGGGAGACCCAGGGACCAGCCGCTTCTTTGTCTCACTTGACGACCCCTTGATGCGTCTCTTTGCCTCGGAGAACCTGAAAGGCATCCTGGGCAGGATCGGAATGCAGGATGGCGAGCCCATCGAGCACCGCATGCTTTCCAATGCCATCGAGAAAGCACAGAAACGGGTGGAAGATCGCAACTTCGAGATCCGCAAACATCTGCTCGACTACGATGATGTACTCAATGAGCAGAGAAACTACCTGTACACGGAGCGGGATGCCATCCTCGGTGACGAGCATCTCATCGAACGCGTACGGACAATCTGCCATGAGATCAGCGCAGATCTGGTCGATCAGGTGTTCTCCGATGCAAAGGAGAACCAGAAGGGGGCAAAGATTCTCTCGGAGATGCTTACCACCTTCCACCTGGAAGTCCCGGTACTCCCTGCCGAGGCAACAAGCGACGAGTACAAGCAGCATCTGAGGACATGCATCGACACCGAAATTGACCAGAAGGTAGCCCTGACCGGCGAAAAACCCTTCAATGACTTCCTCAGGTTCAACTACCTCAGGCAGATTGACCTGCGTTGGCAGGACCATCTCACAGCTCTTGAAGACCTCAGGGATGCAGTGAGTCTGCGCTCCTATGCCCAGAAGAATCCTCTGGTCGAGTACAAGGTGGAAGGCTTTGAGATCTTCACCGAGATGCTCGAGGGGATCAAGCAATTCATGGCCCAGACGCTTGTCCGTGTCCAGATCACCAGAAATGATGAGAGCTACCAGCGCAAGGCGCCAGCGAAGCGGACAATCGAGTCCCACTCTGCCCGGGGGGCGTTTGCATCAGAGTCCCAGGGTCCCAGAAGGGTCCAGGGTGGCGACCAGGTTGCTGCGGTCACCGTCAGGAGGGACCAGCCCAAGGTAGGACGCAACGATCCCTGTCCTTGCGGCAGCGGAAAGAAGTACAAGCACTGTCATGGCAAGAATGCATGACAAAGGGGAGGCCGGACAAACTGTCCGGCCTCTTGCTTGTTTCCCTGATGGAGTTTCTAGAAGAACTGTGCTGGATCGAGGGCGATGCCTGACTGCTCGATGCTGAAGAAGAGTGTCGGCCGCTCATAGGAAGTACCGCTGGTACCGATGCTGCCGATGGTCTCTCCCTTTGCAAGGGTCATTCCGATGCGCACTTCCACGTTCTCCAGATGGTGATAGCTGGTCTTGTACCCACCCTCATGGCTGAGTACCACGAACCGGCCCCTGCCCTTCACCTCATAGCCGGCATCCACCACCTGACCGGAGGCAGAGGCAACAACAGCGGAGCCATAGGATCCGACGATCAGGATCCCTTCCAGGCTTTCCTTGGTTCCGGTTGCCGGATTATCCACAGGCTGGCCGAACAGTGTGGTGATCGCACCGCTGGTGGGCTTCTGGAACTGGATGGGAGCCACATCGGCAAGCTGGGAGAGAGACGAGCTTGAGGTATCGGGGATGAAAATCTGCTGGCCGACCAGAATGTTCTCACTCTTGAGCCCGTTCATCTCCTGAAGCGTCTTCCAACCCAACGAAGGGCTGTACTTGCGGGCTATGGTGGAGAGCATATCCCCTTCACGAACCGTATAGAGCTGTCCATCACGATCGGGAATGCGGAGCGTCACCCCTTCCTTGATCGCCTGGATGTTCCTGATCTGATTCACGCTGATCAGCGTCTGGGTCTTCAGGCTGTAGAGAGCGGCAATGCTTGCCAGGTCCTCTCCTTCCCCCACCACATGGTCGATGAACTGTACAACCAGGGAGTTGGAGGGAGTGCGGGAAACAGGACGGTCGGAAAGTGAGCGGGCCTGGGTGTCGACGACAGGGGCATCGGCAAGCGATGCAGCCTCTGGGATGGCAGCAGGTGCCGGTTTGACAACCTCCGGGGCATCGGCAATGGTCTCAACCTGGGGAAGCACCTCCCTGATCACTTCAGTCTTGGAAGGATCCTTGGCCCCTTGGGCCGGGAAGAACTGGTACCAGATCACAATCACCACTACACAGATGGCTATGCCCAGCGCGATGGTCCAGATCAGACCCCTGCTGGGTTTGGTTCGTTCCCCATCACGCCCCGATCTCCAAGAGGGACGTTCCTGCATATCATCATAGTAGTCTTTCGCCATACCTCGACATTACCTTTCCTACATAGTAGTATAAAACAATCATGGCTACCAGTCCAAAACACTCGTATATACGGTTCTTCACCGTGGTTGTTGCCCTCCTTTTGGGTCTTATTCTGGTCAGATTGGCATTTCTGACCCTCCAAGACCAATCTCAGAGCAAAACCTACACCAATCCTCAGGTAGCCTCGAAGGTGGTGCGGGGTACCATATATGATCGTAATCACCGAATTCTGGCAATACAAACACCCTACTGGGGAGTCTACTTCCATCTGAATTACATCAAGGACTTGCAGGTGGTGAGCGAACTCGTCGCCCCGTACGTGCAGATGAGTCCCCAGCAGGTGCAGGACAAGGCAAAACAATACACCACCTATGCACAGATCAAGGCGAGAATCGATGAGGATCAGGTCCCTGCCCTCCTTGCAACCCTTGAAAAACATAAGCTCACCAAAGAGGTGACGGTGGAAAAGCGGCTGGGCAGAACCTACCCCGCCCTTTTCCATGCTTCCCAGACCCTTGGGTTCATCAACTCTGAACAAGAAGGCATCGAGGGGGTTGAGCTGAGCCAGGAACACTACCTCAACCCGTACCCCGAGGTGGGACAGGGAGAGGTCACCTATGGGGAAGACATCACCCTGACCCTGGACCTGGACATCCAGTATGCACTGGACGTCCAACTGCAGTTCATTGCAGACGAGCACAACCCCGACTATGCCATGGCCTTGGTGCTGGACGCCACCAATGGTGATATCCTGGGCATGTCCAGCTACCCTTGGTATGATGTGAACTCCCTCTCCACCAGTACTGCGGTGCAAAGGAAGAATCATGCGGCAAACCTGCTGTTCGAGCCGGGCTCCGTCTTCAAGCTCTTCAGCTTGGCCACAGTGCTCGAAGCCGGGCAGGCAAACGTAACCGAGCCGTTTCTCTGTGACGGCTCCTACACCTTCTCCACCGGTTCGTCCAACGTAACCATCAACTGTACTGCACCCCATGGCTTGATTGACCCGAAGACCATGATCGCAAAATCCTGCAACGGGGCAATCGTACACTGGGCGATGCAGACCGATGCGGATCTGTTCTATGAGACGCTCACAAAACTTGGCTTCAATTCCAGCTATGACATCGGCCTCCCTTGCCGGCCCAGGGCTCAGATCGCTGAGCCATCCACGTGGTCCGGACGGTCACAGGCTACCATCTCGTTCGGTCAGGAGATGCTCGCGAGCGCCCTGCATCTAGCTGCTGCAGCCACTGCTCTCACCCAAGAGGGAGAACTTCTTCAGCCTCACCTCATCCTCAGCCGCAGTGATGCCGTAACAGCCGAGAAGACCTACCAGCGGGAGCGTACCGTCCTTGCCAAAGTTTTTTCCGGCGAGGTTGCCAAAACTGTACGCGCTGGCATGCAGCAGGCCACCGAGGAAGGGGGGACAGGGGTGAAGGCTGTGGTTGAAGGTGTGGATGTAGGAATCAAAACAGGGACTGCACAACTGCTGAATCCCGAGACCAATACCTATGAGGACGGGACTGTTTTGGCTTCGAGCCTTGCCATGGTTCCCATCGACAATCCCCGCTACATCATCTATTTCGGAGCGGGAAATCCCAAGGGGAACACCATCTGGGGATCAAATATCGCTGGACCGGCCATCGCCAACGTGGTGAAGGCCTTGCTCAGCCAAGGAAAACTCGTGGCCAAGGATACTGAAATCCGTTAGGGCGAGGGGAAGAAGTGTGAACCGTCAAGGCTGAACAGCTTGAGACGGGGAACCAGAACCGATGCTTCTGCCTGGGAAAAGTCCTCCGGAATCTCCTGCCCATCCGCAACATAGAGCAAGGCAAGCTTGCTCTTGTCCAGGAAGGTGAGGATGTTGCCGATGGTACTGGTCTCATCAAGTTTGGTGACTATCACCGAATCAAGGGCATGGGAGCCGAACTCCTCGTACTGGGAGAGCAAGTCGCCCACTTTCGCACTTGCATTGATGGTGAGGATGCGACTTGTCTGCTCCAGAGGCAAGACGGTAAGCAGGGCCTGAAGGTCCTGGCGCAAAAACTCATCCTTGATGCTGCTGCCGCTGGTATCGACAAAGACATGGTCAAACTCCGAAAGGGATGGCATGAGACTTTGCACCGCCTGGACCGAGTCAGCCTCAAAGAGCGGGAGGGAAAAATTCCTGCACAACTCCCGTACTTGCTGCACAGCTCCGATCCGGTGCACATCAAAACTCAGCACCGCAACCTTGCGACCCTGATGTGAACGCAAAAAAAGGGCAGCCTTCACCAAGCTGGTGGTCTTTCCCACCCCGGCAAGACCGACCAGAACCAGAAATTTCCGGGCAACCTGGTCGGCAAAAGCCAACTCCTCAAAGAGACGCCGCACAAGCAGAATCTCAACCTCAGCCTTCTCAGATCCGCTTGCCAAGGCAAATTCCTCGGCAAGGGAGGGAGGAAGGTCATTCGCAAGCAGCAACGATTGCAAATAGGCGACTGCATCATAGGGTTCCTGCTGCTGAACCTCCTCTTCCTCGTTGGGCATCGGAGATTCGGCAACCAAGTAGAAGGTGATCCTGCACGCCTGCTTACGGGAGAGGGCGGAACCTTTGCTGAAATCCTTGCGTGTATGAACGCGCACTGCATTGCCGTACTCCCTACGGGCCTGGCGCAGTGCGCTCTCATAATCGGTGGATTCAAGCGTGAGGAATTCCAAAGGCCCTCCTACAGGATGAACTTCGAGAGATCCTGGTCCTGGATCACATCACCAAGCCGTTCATCCACATAGGCACTGGTGATGGTGATGCTCTGCCCGCTCAACTCATCTGCGCTGAAGGAGAGCTCCTCAAGCAACTTCTCCATGATGGTGAACAACCGTCTTGCACCGATATTGTCGTTGGAGGAGTTCACCTCATAGGCTATCTCGCTGATGCGACGGATTGCGGCATCCTCGAACTGGATCTCCACCCCTTCGGTCTTCAGCAACTCGCGGTACTGCATCGTGATGGCATTTGCAGGTTCTGTAAGAATCCGATAGAAATCGTCACTGGTCAAGTCATCGAGCTCAACCCGCAGGGGAAAACGTCCCTGCAACTCGGGAATGAGATCGCTGGGCTTGGAAACATGGAATGCACCGCTTGCGATGAAGAGGATGTGGGTGGTGTCGATGACTCCCCACTTGGTTGATACACTGGTTCCTTCGATGATGGGAAGGATGTCCCGCTGCACGCCTTCACGGGATACGTCGATGCCGGATCCGCTGCTACCGCTCTTGGCAACCTTGTCGATCTCATCGATGAAGACGATGCCCATCTGCTCAACCCGTTCCTTGGCCTCGTCGATGGCGCGGTCGTTGTCAACCGCCTTCTCCGTCTCTTCCTCGGTGAAAATCTCTCGTGCCCGCTTCACGGTGAGCTTGCGGTTATGGGCTTTGCCATTGCCGAAAATCGAGCCCAGGCTCTGCATGGCATCCTGCAGCTCTTCCATATTCGGTTGTCCGAGCACCTCAATGCCCACACGCTTCCTGCTCTGTACGTTTATCTCCACCTCACGGTCGTCAAACTTGCCTTCACGAAGCATGCGCCTGAACCGCTCCCTCGTAACCTTCTGGCTGTCGGTGTAGGATGTGCCGACCTCGATGATATCCACCGAGGTATCTTCCTTGATCTGGGGAAGCAGAATGTCCAAAAGCCGTTCCTCCACCCGCTGGAACACCTTCTCTTGCTCTCGCTGTGCAAGCTCGGCCTTCACCTGCTGGACAGCAATGCTCATCAGGTCGCGGATGATCGACTCGACATCCCTGCCCACATACCCCACCTCGGTGTACTTGGTTGCCTCAACCTTGATGAAGGGAGCATTGGACAGCTTGGCGATCCTTCGTGCGATCTCCGTCTTTCCCACACCGGTGGGCCCGATCATGATGATGTTCTTGGGACTCACCTCGTCACGGATATCAAGCGGAAGCCGCTTGCGCCTGGTGCGGTTGCGTATTGCCACTGCTATCGTACGTTTGGCCTGGTTCTGGCCGATGATATATTTGTCAAGTTCGCTGACGATCTGGGAAGGCTTGAGCTCGTCAAGCTTCCTATTGTTTGTATGTTCCATTGCTTACAATACCTCTACGTGAATCGAGTCATCGGTGTAGATGCACAGCGTCGCTGCGATCTCCACACTCTTTCGTGCTATCTCACTTGCTGAGAGCGTCGGGCTTGCCTCAAGATAGGCCAGGGCTGCACTGAGTGCGTAATTCCCACCGCTGCCGATGCCGATGGCATCGCGTTCGGGATCTACCACATCCCCTGCCCCGTTGATCAAAAAGATGCGCTTGCCATCGCTGACCAGCATCATGGCCTCAAGCTGGCGGAGCTGCTTGTCGACCCTCCACTGCTTGGCGAGTTCCACTGCAGAACGGGTGAGATCCCCGTTGAACTGCTTGAGCTTGGCCTCAAACAGCTCAAAAAGGGTGAAGGCATCTGCGGTGGTTCCGGCAAATCCGGTGATCACCTTGCCATCATACAAGGTGCGAACCTTGTGCGCGTTCGATTTGAGAATGGTGTCACCGGCAGTAACCTGCCCGTCCCCTGCTATTGCCACATGTCCGTCCTTGCGGACAGCTACGATGGTTGTTCCTTTGAAACTACTCATGCTGCTTCCTTCCATGGGGGTGGCACGCCTCATAGACGCGAGCCAGCCGTTCTTTCGATACATGGGTATAGATTTGCGTGGTGGAGATGCTTTGGTGTCCGAGCAGTTCCTGTACCAAGCGGATATCGGCCCCATTGTCCAGAAGATGGGTGGCATAGGTGTGTCTCAGCACATGGGGTGTAAAGTTCTTCTGCCATCCCAGCCTTCTTCCATATGTCGCAAACATACTACCAATGGTGCTCATCGGCAACTGTTTTCCACTGTTTGAGACAATGAGATAGGGAGTGTCGAAGCGTTCATGCTTCATGCTCAGATACGAGGAGAGCAAGGATTGGGTGCGCTTGGTATAAAAGACGTAGCGCATCTTTTTCCCTTTTCCCAACACCCGTATTCTCAGTACATCGGTCTCGATATCCTGTTCCTTGATGGATCGCAGCTCACCGATGCGGCATCCCGTATCATAGAGCAGGCTGAAAACAAGCATGTCCCTGGCAGAACGGAAATCACACCACGGAAGACTGAGCAGATTTGCCACCTCACTGACACTCAGCACCGTAGGAAGATGGCTCTTCCTGCTATGTACGCTGATGAGTGCAAAGGGATTGGATGCACAGGTTTGCTGGCGTACCAAGGCAGCATAGAAGGTGCGGCAGCAGCTGATCTTTCGGTTGACCGTCGCCTCCTGATATCGCTTTTCCTTGCTCATGTGACGGATGTACATGAGCACATCCTCACGCTGGACAGCACTGAGGGTGATGCCCAGAGCATGGATGTACGAGGCAAACTGCCTCAGGTCGCGGCCATAGCTTGCGATGGTATGTTCGCTTCTGCCCCTCACCGTTCGTTCCGTCTCGAGAAAAGCCTGGACCAAATCCTCATCAGTCATACTCCAGACTATACCATGCTGAACCAAACCGATACAACGCATCACTGCTGGATGTCTGCCTCAGTTGCACCGATGAAGACCAGTCCAGGCTACAGGCAAGCTCCGCATAGCAAGAGAAGGTAGGGCAGCCCATCCCTACCAAGGCAAGACCACCCTCCCCCAATGTTGGGGATTGCAGTGCCTGTTCGTGCACATAGACATCACGTCCGGCATCCAAGGCTGCCGTTGCACACGCAAGAGCTCCCGAATGCAGAGGAGCCTGAAGCACCACCGTCACCAGACCCAGGGCCGTGGAGACGACATTGCGGGCAAGGCAGCGAAACGGAATGGCTTGGTCATCAGGCTCAAAGGGGGAGATGACATTTGCATGGGTGAGCAGGGAGTTTGCCTGGATGCGCTTGGTGGCAAGCCCTGCGTCACACACCACATAGCCGGGAGTCCCCAGGTCAAGGCAGGCATACAGGGCGGCCCTGTCACTGCCACGGCTGTTGCTGGTGACCAGGGCACACCCATTTGCCGAAGCCTCCAGGGCAAATGCATAGGAGAGTCTGGAACCAAGGCCGTCAGGGTAGCGAGTACCGCAAAGGGTGAGCAGGTGGTCGGAAGGCTGGGGAAGCTCTCCTGTGTAAAGAAGACGAAACGGTGGGTTCTCAAGCTGTGCCAAGGTTGCCGGATAGCAGCTCATGCCGAAGAAACAGGCCTTTGCCTTTTCGTCGGACAGGAAGCTGAGCATGCGATGAAGTCGTGTCCTGTCGTTTCCCAGTCGCCTGAGCAACGACGGGAGCGAGGGATCCTGGCGTACCAGATGCAATTTTTCTGCAGTGGAGAGCCTCAGCAGGCTGATGGCAAGCAAAACGGAGAGCTTCATACCAGAGAAGCTGTGCAGGATGCACCTTTGCTTCAGAACATTCCCACCACCACCTTGAGCAGCAGGATCGCAAGGACGAAGAGCATGACCGGCTTCACCACCTTCACTCCGACAGTCAGGGCAAGGCTGCTGCCCAGATAGCCACCGACTATGGCGCTGAGAGCACAGGGAATGGCGATGGAGAAATCAATGACCCCATGCCGAAGGAAGACTGCCAAGGCAGCCACATTGGAAGCCAGATTGACCACCCGGGCCGTTCCGCACGCCTTCAGCAGATCCAAACCCAGCACCGAGGTGAAGATCAGGGTGAGAAACATGCCGGTTCCCGGCCCGAAAAAGCCGTCGTACATGCCCATGACCAAGCCGGTACCCATGCCCAAGAGGACGACAAAGAGCTTGGAACGACTCCTTGCCTGCCCGAAGTCGGGCTTGAGCATCATGAACAGGGCAAGGGCTGGGACAAGGAACACCAGCAGATAGTTCAGGTACGTGGAAGCATACCGGGTTGCCAGCAGCGAGCCGAATCCCGAACCGAGAAAGCTGAAGACGATGGCCACCACCCCGACCAGAAGGGAGACCTGCGAATGGGCCAGATAGCGGATGGATGCGATGAGCGTACCGCTGGAAGAAGCAAACTTGTTGTTTCCCAACGCTGTCTGCGGGGGAAGCCCCACCGCAACGTACGCGGTGAGGGTTATCAAGCCACCGCCGCCGGCAATTGCATCGACGAAAGAACCGAAGGCAATGATGGGGCAGAGCAACCAGAGGATACTCATGACGGATCCTCTTCATTCTTGTGGAATCGTCGATAGGCGTCCTGCAAGACAGTGGTGTCCACATGGGTGTAGATCTGGGTTGTCTTGATGTCACTGTGACCGAGCAGTTCCTGTACACTGCGCAAATCCGCCCCACCCTCAAGCAGATGGGTGGCAAAACTGTGGCGAAGCGTATGCACCTTTGCCTCGATGTCGGTAAGTCCTGTGTAGGTCATGAACCGCTTGTAGAGTGCCTGACGGGTGAGCTTGTGTCCCCTGCGCCCGACAAAGAGAGCCTTCTCCGAGCGTCTGGCTCCAACCAGGAGGGGACGCACTTCATCCAGATAGGTCTTCAAAAACGACTGGGCAACCTCCCCAACGGGCAGGATTCTCATCTTGTCCCGCTTGCCGAGCACCCTGAGGTACCGAATCTGATAGTCATTCAGCTCAAGGTTGCATGCCTCGCTGATCCTGAGGCCGCACGAGTAGATGAGCTCAAAGATGGTACGGTCACGAAAGCCCAACGCATCGGAGGTGTCGATGCTCTCCAGCAAGGTTTCCACCTCCCTGAGGGAGGCTACCTGAGGAAGCGGAACAGGGTGATGGGAGCGCGGAATCTGCAGGACAGGGTTGTCCATGCGGACTTTTTGCAGCTGGAGATAGGTGAAGAAGGAGCGAAGCGCGGAAAGCAACTTGCCGACACTGCGCTCGCTGAGATCTCTCGTTTCCACCTGCATCTGGATATAGGACTCGATCTCGTGGGCTTGTATCGTCTCAAGCTGTGGATGCTGCTCCAGAAGCAAGCGCACCTCGTGCTCGTATACAGATTGCGTCGCCTCGCTGAGGCGACGCTGCAAGCCGAGATAGTCCCGATACTCCTCAAGCAGGAGCAGAGAGGCAGGATCAGGCATGTCTACTTGTCGTCCGGCTTGTTGCGTGAGTAGCGCAAGACCGCAGGAATCGTATAGTCGTTGCTATTGGTGTTCGGTCCCTTGCCAAGTTGCTTCTGCAAGTCCTGCCAGCGGTTCACCTGGATCGCACCTACATCGCTCTCCTCTTCCGACTGCTTCTTGGCTGCAGGAGCACTCTCGTCTTCCTTGTGCTCGCTCACCTTTGCCGAAGCATAGCGTCGCTTCACCATATCCATATCGGCAAGCTCTGCACCCACAACATCTTCCTTGCGTTCAAAGCCTGTAGCAACCACCGTCACCTTGATGCGGTCCCCAAGTTCGGGATTGAAGGCCTGCCCGGCGATCACCAGGGCATCCTCTGCACACTTTTCGGTGACCAGCTCCACCACATCCTGATACTCCTGCAAGGTGAGGTTGTCACTGCCTGCAAGGTTCACCAGTACGCTCTTCGCCCCTTCAATGCTCGCATTCTCAAGCAGGGGATTGTTGATCGCCTGCCGTGCAGCATCAACGGCACGGTTTGCACCCTCACCAAAGCCGATACCCATCAGGGCATCGCCCTTCCCTTTCATGACGGTGCGCACGTCAGCAAAATCGATATTGATTTCACCCGGCTCGGTGATGAGCTCGCTGATGCCCTGCACTCCCATGTACAACACCTCGTCGGCCATCAGGAAGGCCTGCTTGATCGGGGTGTTGTTCTCCACTACCTTCAGCAGGTACTGGTTGGGGATGATGATCAGGGTATCGACCTGCTTGCGCAGCTTCTCGATGCCTGTCTGGGCAAGCATCAGTTTCTTCTTTCCTTCAAAGGCAAAGGGCGTGGTAACCACGGCGACGGTCAAGGCATTGCAGCTCTTTGCAATCTCAGCCACCACAGCAGCCGCACCGGTACCGGTACCTCCCCCCATACCCGCAGTGATGAAGACCATGTCGGCATTCTCAATTTCTCGACGAATGTCCTCCTTGCTCTCCTGGGCGGCCTTCTCCCCAACCTCGGGAATACCTCCGGCTCCGAGACCTCCGGTCAGCTCCTTGCCGATTGGGATGCGGATTTGTGCATTGGATCGCTGGAGGGCCTGCATATCGGTGTTCATGGTGACAAAATGCACCTTCTTCAAGCCGCTGGCGATCATGCGGTTCACCGCATTGCCACCAGCTCCACCTACCCCGATCACTTTGATGATCGTGGAGGTGGCCTGTTCGTCCTGGACCATATCCTCTACTTCAAACATTCCAAAATCCATAGCCTATTCCTTTGCCCTGCGGCTCTTTTAGAACAATGTCCTGAAAAAATCACGGAGCTTTGAGGATGCTCCACCCTCTTTGCGCCGTACCCGATCCTTGCGGGCCTTTGGAGAAGATCCCGTCTCACGGACTTTGCGCGCTTCGCTCTTGAGCAGCCCCAACACCGTGGTGTACTGGGGACTGATGTAGGAGCGGTCCAAACCCCCGATAGCCTCGGGAAACCCCAGACGAGCCGGAAGCCGGAAAATCTCGCTGGCAAGCTCGGTAACACCGCTGAGCAGCGCTCCACCCCCTACCAACACCACACCGCCTCCGAACGAACCCTGCACCTGTGCTTTCTCAAGGTCACTTTGCAGGCGGGAGAAGATCTCTGCCATCCTGGGCTCAATGACCTTGCTCAGTTCTTTCTTGGGCATCTTGATCGGAGGAAGCCCCCCGACTTGCGGGATGAGGATCATATCCTCACTGGAGACCGAAGGGACATAGCTGTGTCCGCTCTCGCATTTGATCTGTTCAGCTGCGGCACGAGTCTTGTTCAGGATATAGGCAATGTCATTGGTGACAGCCTCCCCTCCCAGGTTCACCCCCCCGGTGTATACCGGAGACCCATTGGTATAGGCAATCATATTGGTGATGCCGCTGCCGATGTTGATGAGGATGGTCCCCATCTCCTTCTCTTCACTGCTCAGTACAACTTCACTGTCTGCAAGGCTTTGCAGGACAAGACGTTGCACCGAAAGTCCGGATCGCTGGATGCATTTTCGTTCATTCTGGCAGATGGCCGACGAAGCGGTTACGATAAGCACGCGACTCTCCAGCCGGTGCCCAAGCATATCAATCGGATCCTTGATGCCCATCTGGCCATCTATCTGGAAGTCCTGCACCAAGGTATGAAGTATTTCCCTATCCTGGGGAAGCTCGAAGGCCCGGGCAACCTCAAGAGATCGGAAGATGTCCTCACGCTTGATTTCCTGGTCCTTGCTGTTGATCCCCACCACCCCGGTACTGGGGATGCCGATGATGTTCTCCCCCCCGATGCCGATGATGACTTCACTCATCTCCGCCCCTGCCTGGAGCTCAGCCTCATTGATCACCGTCTGGATGGTTTTCAGTGTCTGTTCAATATTGACGATTGAACCGGCACGGACTCCCTCGCTCGGATGCTCACAGATGCTGTCGACCATCAACTGGCCTTCACGGCTCACCGAGCCGATTACGCATCTGGTCCGGCTGGAGCCGATATCCAGTCCCATCAACATTTTATCTCCAGCCATTACAGCAACCCCCTTATGGTCGGTCTCATTACCTCTGCACCAAGCCCTCTTGATAGAGGTCGTATCGCCTGGTCGGCGAGCTGAGGAAGGAAAGCGCATCCTGTTGGTCCTGCTGGACCACAAGCATGGCTGCTTGCACAATGTGTGCACCCACAGGCTCCCTCACCCAAATCTGGGCATTCAGGGACGAGAGTTCCAGAACCATCTTTCCAAAGCTGTTACTACTATTATTATCGTATTTTATCCTAGTTATCAAGGTAGTTTTGCCTTCAAGGGACCGTGCCAACGCCATTACCTGGGCAAACCCCTCATCAATTCCATGACGAGCCATCATCCGGGCATAGGAAAGGGGAACCTCAATGGTGAGCACGACCTTCTTCCAGGAAGGGACATCCCTGCTGTCAAGCATCACCAAGCTCTCACCGGTCACCAAATACGAGTCTTGCCCATCCTCTCCTTGCACCAAAGCCAAGGCATCGACAAGGGTCAGGTCAACCATCAGGGTGGAAGGCAGGATCCGTTTCAGCTTTGCTTTGGAGACCGGCCCATAGGCTTCGAGTTTGGCCTCTTGCTTTCCGAGATTCATGGCAAAAAGGGAGGTTCCCACCATTGCTGAGAGATACTGGGCAACCTCAGCGGGAACCTGGGCGCTGCCTTGGTGTGCCGCCACCTGCACAGAGCTGATCATAAACTGGGGAACGGAGCGCAGGGTGAACAGCAGCAGCAACGCAAGCAGCGGGAGCAGCAAGAGGACCATCTTGGTCTTGATGCCAATCCCTTTCATGATCGTTCCCCCTCGTCGGGGAACAGGATTGCCTTGCGCTCCCCCTCATCAAGTGAACTTTTCTGCAGGGGTATCTTTCCGCTGCTGATCAACAGGATACGATAGAGGATCGAACAGGATGTCAGTACAATGAAGAGGTTCGTGCCCCCTTGGCTGAAAAACGGCAAGGGTATGCCGGTGGGGGGAAGCATGGCTGTCACCACCCCCAGATTCAGGATAGCCTGGAAGAGAATCATGCTTGTAAGGCCAAAGGCCGTGATGCTGAGAAACCGGTCACGGTCACGCATTCTTGCCGCGGCATTGTAGCCAAGAATTGCAAGCATGGCAAAAAGGATCAGGACAAACGCACAGCCGGCAAGCCCGAGCTCCTCACACATGGACGCAAAGATGAAGTCACTCTGCACTTCGGGAAGCAAACCAAGCTTGTAGGTTCCATTTCCCAAGCCCACCCCGAACAGTCCCCCTTTCTGGATGGCCTTCAGGGAGGTGGTGACCTGGTAGTTCATGCCAACCGGGTCAAGGGAGGGAAACAGGAAAGACACGATGCGCTTGACCCGATACGACTGGGAGAACAGGCCTACCAGCGCGGGGGGAACGAGGAACGCAAACATGATGAGCAAGGTGGATATCCTCAGTCCGCTGGCAAGCATCAGGGAGAAGGAGATTGCCAGGAAGAGAGCGGCGGATGAGTAATCACGCTGCAAGAAAATCAGCAGCGTCATCCCGATGCTGACAAGAAACGGCAGAAGGAAACGGCGCAAAAGCGACTGGTTTGAACGGTCGAACCTGAAGTAATAGGCATAGAAAAGCACCAAGGCAAGCTTTGCAAACTCCGATGGCTGGAGGGAAGGAAGCGGCCCTATCTGCAACCAGCGCCGGGAACCAAGACGTTCCTGACCAAAGGGGGTGAAAAGGGTCATCAGCAGTAGAAGCAGGGAAACCAGGAGAATGGGATAGCTGAACATCTTGATCCAGGAGATCGGGATGAACCGAATGACCACAAAGACAACCAGGGCCAAGGCAACGAACATCAGCTGACGCGTCAGAAAGTAATGATGCGGAAGATTGTGGATGAGCGCCTCGTTGTAGGAAGCACTGTAGAGCATGATCAAACCGAAACCGGTGATGAGCACCACCACACAAAGAAATGTGAAGGGGCTGAAATTTCCCCCTGCTTCGACCAAACTCTCCGTCTGTTGCTGATAGTCATCGAATTCCCTTCGTATATCCATGGCATTCACCTGGAGAGCAGCAAGGATGCTGCCCCGAACAACCAAGAGACCAGAATGAAGGAGATGACAATGCGGTTCTCCTTCACCCCCTTCAGCTCATATGCGTGGTGCAAGGGTGCAATGGTGAACACCTTTTTCCCGAATCTTCTGATGGAGATGATCTGGATGAGACTGCTCGCCAACTCGACGAGAAACAAGCCGCTTGCAACAAAGAGGGCAACCTCGGCCTTGAGCAACAGGCCACTTATGGCAAGGTATCCTCCCAAGGCATGACTGCCGCAATCCCCCATGAAATACTTTGCCGGGCGGCGATTGAACCAGAGGAACGCCAACAGGGAACCGAGCAAGGCAGGAGATGTTGATTCGGAGCGCTGGACCGAAAACAGGATGATCAACAGAAGCATCGGCAGGCTCGACCCTGCTGCCAGAGCATCCAGACCGTCGGTAATGTTGATTGCATTCACAAAATACAAGATGTACAGCAAGGCGAGGAGATAGTAGGCAGGACCCAGCGAAAGCGAGGCAAACCCAAGATCGAGCGTGGTGTCGATGAGGCCATGCTGCTTGAGAATAATCAGAAGAAGCAGGGCAGCCTGCACCTGCAGGGCCAGCTTGAGCAGCGACGGAAGCCCATCACCATTGCTGGAGGTCTGCTTGAGGCGGTCATCCAAAAATCCCACCAAGGCAAAAAGCATGAGGCCGAGCAGAGGATACAGGACCGTCGGAGAGGCAAGGTGCGGATCGGACAAGGTCACGGCAAAGGTCCCCAAAGTGAAGGCCACGCCCCCGACCACCGGCGTCCCCTGCTTGGATGCGTGCACCTGCCGCAGTTCGGGCTTTATCGCCACAGAGCTTCTCCCCACCAATGACAAGAGAACCTTCGAGAGGACGAAGGTCAACAACAACGAGGCAAGCAATAGGATCGAAAACCTGCTAGGCATAGGAACGCACCCTCCTTTGGAGGAAGGGTATCAGCCGTTCCATGCCGACCGATCTTGAGGCTTTCAGCAAGTAGAGATCCCCACTCTTGGATTGGGTTCCCACTTCCGCTTCCAGATGGGAAAACGATTGGGTGTAGGAGACTTCTCCTGCATACGGTGAGTGCTTGAGGCAGTAGGCCGCCTCTTCCATCTCCTCGCCGTACAGGTAGGCTTTGCTGAAGGATGAGGTGGAAAGAATATCGGCAATGCTGCGATGTGCCTCGCGTGAGCATTGGCCAAGCTCTTTCATGGGACCAAGCACCACTTTCTTTGCTCCACCCCAAGAGAGGGAGGAGAGGTAGCGAAGGATGCTGGACGTCGAGTCAAGACTGGCGTTGTACGAGTCGTCGACGATGGTAACCCTGCTGCGATGGACAAACGAGCGGCCATGCATCGGCTCAAAGCCCTCCAGGGCGTGAGCGATTGCAAGAGGATCTGCTCCCAGGTAGGCTCCCACCCTGATGGCACCAACCACATCTTCCAGAAGGTGTCTTCCCACTGACCGGATCCTGAATGTCTGTCCTCCATAGGAGAGCTGCCATCCCTCGAGACCCAGGTCCTGGGCCTCGATGTCGTTGGCGCTGTATCGGCCAAGGGCCACAGAAGCCTGCTTCTGGATCAGATCGAAGTGCTTGCAGTCCCTGCTTACAAAGCCTGCTTTCAGTTCAGGGTGGAATATCCTTGCTTTTTCGCTGGCAATCGTCGTTTCACTGCCCATCTTTTCCAGATGAGAGATGCCGATGTTCGTCAGCACCGCGACCGAAGGCTTGAGAATGGAAACCATCCGGTCCATCTCCCCTATATGGTCGATTCCCATCTCAAACACACCATACCTGCTCTCGCGTCCCAGGCCGAAAATGCTCAAGGGAAGTCCGAATTCGCTGTTGAGGTTGCCGGGAGTCCTTGCTGTCGGTCCCAAGACGCTGGTGATGCGGGCTATCGCTTCCTTGGTGGTGCTTTTGCCACAGCTTCCGGTGATACCCACCGTCTGCAAGGAAGGTATGAGACCCAGGTAGGAACGGGCTAATGAGTGCAAGCTGGAGAGTACATCGTCACAGCCCAAGACTGCGATGGAAACTTCCTTCAGCGCACGCTGTACCTGGGCATACGGGACAACCACAGCACTGGCTCCATTGGCCTGTACCTGTGCAAGGTACGAAATTCCGTCAACCTTCTCTCCCTTGAGAGCAAAAAAGAGCGAGCCGCTCGTGCACTGTCTGCTGTCAATCTGCACATTGGTGATGCGTGCATCAGAGCCACGCAGGCACGTTGCATTGCAAAGCGATGCAATGCTGCAGGGATCGAAAGCAAACTGTGCAAGCTGCTGGCTATCAGTCATACGTTCTCCTGGACACCATGATCACCGCCTCCGCCTTGATCGGCTGGAAGGCGATATCCTCTTTCCACGCACCCTCTACCAGTTGCTCAGGCATGGAGAGCTTGGAGATGCCTGCCAACAGGACCTGCCTCTGCTCTTCCAACGCCTGACGGTTTTCAAGCAGAGTCTGGTATTCAATCTCAAGACTGCGATTGACCCCTCTCTGCCAAAGTGGGACAAAAATGGCAGCCATGACACAGAGCAGCATCATCAGGACAACCAACTGTTCGATGCGCACGAAGCGGCGGCTTCGCTGAACTGGTCGTTGTTTGAGATCTGTCGTGTACCAATCGTTACCCATACCCCACTCCTTATCGCTTCTCGATAATCCTCAGCTTTGCACTTCTGCTTGCAGGATTCTCCTCCCGTTCCGTCTCACTGGGAATCAGAGGCTTTTTGGTGAGAATCCTGATGATGGGATGCTCACCCTCCCCCAACTCCTTGAACAACCATTTGACCTTGCGGTCCTCCAGGGAGTGGAAGCTGATGACAGCCATCCTCCCTCCGCTTTTCAGTGTCCGTATCGCTCCCTTCAGGGCCGGCTCGATGCGATCGAGTTCCCGGTTCACCTCAATGCGAATTGCCTGGAAGCTCCTCGTCGCCGGGTGGATGTGCCCGTATCGGTAACCTGAGGGAACAGCCTTGTAGATGATTGAGGCCAACTCCTCACTGGTGGTTATCTTTCCGGTCTTCCGACGTTCCACGATTGCACGGGCAATCCTACGCGAATAGCGCTCCTCGCCAAACTGGTAGATGACATCGGCAAGCCGTTCTTCCTGGTAGCCGTTCACCACATCGAGAGCACTGATGGGGGCTGTCTTGTCCAGACGCATGTCGAGCACCTCATCCTTGCGGAAGGAGAAGCCCCGTTCGCTCTCCTCGTAGTGATAGCTGGAAATGCCGAGGTCAAAAAGCACCAGGTCGAAAGAGTTCTCCTGCTCGCCGGCAAAAAAGTCGTCAAACCAGATATTCATCGGTTTGAAACGCTCGCCGAAGCTTTCCATACGCTTGATGGCTTTCTGCTGGATCGAACTGTCCCGGTCCAGACCGATGACAGTCAGATTGGGATGGGTGGAGAGGAAGAGATGGGTATGTCCACCCTCCCCACAGGTACAGTCAACCATGACAGCCGGGGTGTCCTGGGGCGGTTTCAGATACTCAAGGATTTCCTGTCTCATCACCGAGTAGTGGACGTATTCCATCAAAGATCCTCCCTGATCATCTCACTGAGGGACTGTGCAGCATCGAGGAACTCTCCCATGCTCTGGCTCAGGTAGCGTTCATACTCCGCCCTGTTCCACAGTTCCAGATAGTTGCCGGTGCCCAGAAGGACCGACTCTTCCTTGGCGGACAAGCCCACGCTCTCCCTAAGGCTTTGGGGAATGTTGATCCTTCCCACCTTGTCAAATTCACAGAGTTGGGCTGGAGCTATCATGCCTCGCTGCAAGATCCTGAGCTTTCTGTCAAACATGGCCCCCGGACCGCTGATGATGGTATTTTTCAATTTCTCAAAATCGGAAGGAAGCATGAGCCAAAGGCAGGTTTCCAGGCCTCGGGTCACATACAAGGCCTCCCCTTCGAGTGCCGATCGCAGTCTGGAGGGGATAAGGATGCGACCCTTGTCGTCTATGGTGTTGTAAAATTCACCAGTCAACATGCCACGTTCCTACCTTTATGCACCATTTTTGGGATTTTTTCCCACTTGTATCCATTAATGTACACTTCTTCCCACCACAGCACAACCGAACATTCTCGGCTTTGATTGGTTCAAAGACAAATAGTCCGCACCCTTCGCTTAACAGGTGTAGACCAGTCCAAGCCGATTTGGGAAGCGGGCGGAAAAAGAAACCCCTCTCCTGCTTGAGGAAAGGGGCTGAATGGTAGGATAGCTGTGCTATCGGTTGGGATTGAAAATGTTGTAATCGATGTCGCTGAAAATGCTGTTGCGTTTCTCGGCTTTCACCAACCATTCGGTGTTCACCGCATTTTTGCACATGTTCCCATAGACCACATTGAAATTCTTCAGATGGTCTTTCAAACGCTTCTCAGCATATTCGGTGCTGCTCTTGTTGAAGAGAATGAAGGGCCAGTCGCTCGCCATGGCAAGCAGGACTTCACGCGCGGCCTGGTTGAGGAATCTCTGCTTGAGGCTGATCTGGTCGCTGAACCGCTCGGACAACTCTTCCATCCGTTCGATTGCCTTGTGGATGTGCCGGTATGTCCAGGCATTCGACCCATCGAGCCAGACTGCACTGTAACCGCCCTGTCCCCACGAAGAGAATGCAGGTCTTGCAGTCTGCAAGGTATGACCCTCCTTGGAGAGGAACGTTGAGGGAGAGGTCAAACTTACCGATTGTCCGCTGTCGGCAACGAGGCGGATGACCTGCTCGAGCCAGTCGATGCCCTCAAACCACCAGTGGCCGAACAGCTCGGCGTCAAAGCCAAGGGTAAACAGCGGAGAATGCTCCATCGCAGGGGCAAGAGAGGCACTCTTGCTGGTGAGATTGTAGAGGAAGTTTTGTGCATGTTCACGCACTTTGGCCTGGGCAAGTCCACGAGTATAGGGAACCTTCTGATCGGTTTGCCCGGTAATCGCCCAGTACTTGTA
>RZYT01000088.1 GCA_009930195.1 Spirochaetia bacterium
CAGGAACGGCCACTGGGGCCCGGCATTGTCATCAATGACAGCAAGAGCGGAGCAAGCTCAGCAGAGCACAACCCCTGCATCTTCCTGACCAAGGAGGATGGGGAGTGCATCGGCATGAACCTGGTGTACAGCGGCAACCACCGGGAGCTGGTCGAAACCTCCCCGTTCGGCAAGATCCGCATCCTCACCGGCATCAATCCTAGCGGCTTTTGCTGGGACCTCAGCCCCCAAGACCGCTTCCAGACACCAGAGGCTGTCCTCACCTACTCCAACAAGGGACTGAATGGGGCAAGCGCCAACTTCCACCACTTCGTGAACAACCACATCATCAGGGGACCCTGGAAGTTCAGGGAACGGCCCGTGCTCATCAACAACTGGGAAGCTACCTACTTCAACTTCACCGAAGACAAGCTGCTCACCTTAGCAAAAGAGAGTGCAGCACTTGGCATGGAGCTCTTTGTCCTTGACGATGGCTGGTTCGGACTGCGCAACGACGACACCACCAGCCTTGGCGACTGGACGGTGAACCCAAAGAAACTCTCCTCAGGCCTTGGCGGCCTTGCCTTGGAAATCCACCGCCTGGGCATGATGTTCGGACTCTGGGTGGAACCGGAAATGGTAAGCATCGAGAGCCAGCTCTACAAAAAGCACCCCGAGTGGATGATAGCCATCCCCGGCCGCAGGCCCAGTGTGGGACGCAACCAGTACCTGCTCGACCTCACCCGCGAGGATGTGCGCACCTACCTGTTCAAGACCCTCAGCGAAACCTGGCACCTCGCCGACGTCAACTACATCAAGTGGGACATGAACCGGGTCTTCAGCGACTTGTACAGTGCCAATACAGAAATCCGCAACCACGGGGAGTTCCTCCACCGCTATGTGCTGGGGCTCTACGACCTTCTGGGCAAGCTTACCCAGGCCTTCCCGAATGTGCTCTTTGAGTCGTGCGCAAGCGGTGGCAACCGCTTCGACCTCGGCATGCTCTGCTACATGCCCCAGACCTGGACCAGCGACAACACCGATGAGCACAGCCGCCTCTTCATCCAGGAAGGAACCAGCTGCGGCTATCCCCTCTCAGCCATGGGATGCCATGTCAGCGCCTCGCCCAACCACCAGACGCTGCGCAAGACCGACATCGAGTCCCGCTTCAATGTCGCCGCCTTCGGAGTGCTCGGCTATGAGCTGGACATCACCAAGCTCAACCGACAGCAGAAGGAAGCCATCAGGGCACAGATAGCCTTCTACAAGGCCCATCGCTCGCTGTTGCAGTATGGGAATTTCACCAGGATCAAGCTGGCGAACAGTGACTCCAACCAGGTCGTATGGGCTGTGGCCAGGGAGGACAAGAGCGAGCTGCTCGTGCTCTTTGCCCAGAAGCTGAATCCGGCAAACCCCGGCAGCGACAAGCTGAAAGTACAGCTCATCGATCATGATGCAATCTATGAGGTCTTCCCCCGCCAGCAGAAGATCGACATCAAGATGTTCGGCGACCTGGTCAACCGCATCAGCCCGGTGCCCATCACCGAAGGCGGCCTTGCCCAGGACACCATCAGCAAGAACATCTCGCTGGACAGTGAAGTGGAGCACTATCGGGTGACCGGGGAACAGGTCGCCTATGCCGGCATCAAGCTGAACCAGCAGTTCGGCGGCACCGACTACGACGCCATGACCCGGGTGTTGGGAGACTTCGGCTCAAGGATCTACATCTTCAAGAAGATCAACTGAACCGAACGCTCTTGCCTGCACGAAAGCTCTTCGCTATTATGGACAGAATGGAACAGACTGTCATCCATCTTGATGCGCAGGCCTCATCGCTTGCGACCAACCAGGGCTACCTCGCACTCTGCCAGCAGGTTCGCCGCTCTGTCTTCGTACAGGAGCAGGGGGTGAGCGAGGCGATCGACTTCGACGGCAAAGACCGAAGCTGCGGTCACCTTCTCTTGCTGCTGGACGATGAGGCGGTGGGAACACTGCGTATCCGAACCACCGCCGAAGGTACCAAGCTTGAGCGTATCGCCGTCCTCTCCTCCTGCCGTGGACAGGGATTTGGGGAGCTGTTGGTGCGCTGTGCCCTCTCTCTTGTCGAAGGAAACGTCTATATCCATGCCCAGGTCCACAGCCAAGGCTTCTATGAGAAGCTCGGCTTTGTCGTGGAGGACCCAACCATCTACTACGAAGCCAACATCCCCCACCGTACCATGATCTGGCCCCATGGCCGAGGAGCATCACCGTGTATCGTCACAAGACCATCGTAATTGCAGGAGCAGGCGTTTTTGGCACAGCCATGGCCGAACGGCTCTCCTGGAACACCACCAACACCGTCATTCTCTGGTCCATAGAAGAGGATGTGGTGGAGGACATCAACAAGAACCATCGCAACACAAAATATTTCCCCACCCACTTTCTGAATACCAGCATAAGGGCAACGACGGACAAGCAGATCTTCAGCAATGCCGATGCCATCATGCTCGTCATCCCCTCCAAGGCCATCGTTTCCTTCACCGAGGAGATCAGGCCGCTGACCAAGGAAGACTGCATGGTGATCAACCTGGCGAAGGGGATGAGCGATGACGGGGCCTTCATCACCGAGCAGATCCCCTTCCCCCGAACCGCCAGCATGAAGGGACCGACCTTCGCCATCGAGGTCCTGCACGGCCTCCCCTCCTCCTTCACCTTCGGAGGAAAACGGGAAGACTACCTCACCCTCAAGGAGAACATCCTCAAGGATACCGGCCTCTACCTCGACTACACCAGCGACATCCGCTCGGTGGAGTTGATGAGCATTCTCAAAAACATGTACGCCATCGCCATAGGGCTCGTCAGTGGTCGCTTCAACTCGCCCAACGTGGACTTTCTCATCTACACCAAGGCAGTGGCCGAGATGAGGCGCTTCCTCTCCCTCTTCGGTTGCACCACCGAGACCATCTTCTGTTACTGCGGTATCGGCGACCTTGGGCTGACCAGTCTCAACGACCTCTCACGCAACCGCACCCTCGGTCTTCTGATGGGCAAGGGCTTTTCCATCGACAACAGCGGAACCAGCGCTACGGTCATTGAGGGAAGCCGAACGGTGAAGCTCATGGGAGAGATGACCCGGAACAAGGGCGTCGAAGAGGAGTTTCCCTTGGTACAGGCCCTCTACCGTCTCATGTACGAGGGAGAGACCCTCAACGACTACATGGCAGCTGTCTTCGCCTAGCGAAAAATGGCCCCACTCAACAAGAGAGGGGCCGCATTTCGCACTGGAAATCCTGTTTCTTACAAGTTCTCCAGGACCTGTACACCTTCAATGCCATAGTGTGCCTTGATTGCTGCAAGCTCTGACTTCAGTGCTGCTTCCTCTGCGCTTCCCAGCTGGGAGAACGGACTGCGGACAAATCCGCCGTCAAGGCCGATCCAGGAGAGCATCCGCTTCATGCTGGCATGCATCGGGTGCTTGAGTACGGCAAAGATGATGGCATCGGCCTGGGTCTGAAGCCGTTTTGCCTCAGCCCAGTCTCCCCTGCCATACGCTGCATAGAGACCGGTGAAGAGCTCGGGAATGACATTGTAGAAGGAACCGATCAGGCCATCAGAACCGTAGGAGAGACCGGAGAGGGCCATCTCATCACTGCCTGAATAGACCTTGAACGAGGAGCCGATCTCCTCCTTGATCCTGAGAATCTCATGGTGGGTGCTTGCCGTGTACTTGATGCCTTGCACCTGTGAAAGAGCGGCAAGACGCTTGATCGTGGAGAAGTCCACCGTGGCAGCAAGGGCTACGTTGTAGACGATCATCGGGATGCTCACCGATTCACTGAGCTCGGCATAGTAGCGAACGATCTCATCCGAGCTGAACTTCCAGTAGAACGGAGGAACCGAGGAGATGGCGGCAGCACCTGCTTGGCCTGCGTGCTTTGCCAGCTCAATGGACTTCTTCGTCCCGATATCCCCTACATGGACAATGAGGGGAATTGCTCCTGCCACCTCATCGGCAACCACCTCAACCACACGCTGACGCTCCGTCCCGTCCATCAGGAAGGTCTCGCCGGTACTCCCGGTCAGATACAGACCGTCCACATTCTGTGAGAGCAGAAAGCGTACCAGTTGTCGTTGGCGTTTCTCATCAAAAGCCTGATGCTCATCAAAACAGGTCAATAGCGCGGGGATTACCCCGACAATCCTATCCAAATTCATGGTACTCATCTATGCACACCCTTTCGGCACCGATCATCGATGCCATATTGTCTCATCCCTTCACGGCACCCATCGTGATGCCACTTGCGAAATATTTCTGGAAGAGGAGGAAGATGGTGACGATGGGCAAGGCGCCAAGGGCTGCCCCTGCCATGATCACCCCATAGTTGGTCGCCATCTCAGCCTGCAGGGTTGCAACACCGAGGGCGATGGTGAGCTTCGAACGGCTTTGCAGCATGACCAACTGCAAAAAGTAGTCGTTCCAGGTGGAAATGAAGGTGAAGATCGCCAAGGCCCCATAGGCGGGCTTGATGATCGGGGTGACGATCCGAACGAAGGTCATCCACTCATTCGAACCATCGATGCGAGCTGCATCAAGGATCTCGGTCGGGACCGTCTGGGAGAACTGCTTCATCAGGAACACCCCGAACGGCCAGCCTACTGCAGGCAGGATCACCGCCCAGGCTGTGTTGTACATCCCGATGGAGTTCATGATCCGTACCAAAGGCACCAGAACGACCTGCTTGGGCAGGGCCATGGCTGCAATGATGACGGCAAAGACAAAACCGCGGCCGGAGAACTGTTTCTTGGCAAGCACATACCCTGCCATGGCGCTGGTCAGACAGACCAGGATCATGGAAGCAAGGGACATGAAGACGCTGTTGAGAAACCAGGCCAGGGCCGGATTGAGAAACAGTTCGGTGAAGTTGGCAAACGTCGGCTCGGTGGGAAACCACTGGGGAGGCATCTGGATCGCCACCTTCTGGATCTTGAAGGCACCGGTGATGATCCAATAGAACGGGAAGATGAAGAGCAGGGAGACGGCAATGAGCACAACCATCATGATGGCGCGATAGTAGTTGAATCGTTGTTTCAGCATGACCTTCCCTCCTTAGTATTCCACATTCGATTTGATCGACTTGAACTGCAGGATGCTGAACAAGCCGATGACAATTGCCAGCAGTACACCCATCGCATTGGCATAGCCGTAGCGGTAGAGGCTGAACGCGTTGTCATAGAGGTAGTACATGATGGTGCTGGTCGAGTAGACCGGTCCACCGCTGGTCAGCAGCTGGATCAGGGCGAAGCACTGGAAGCTGTTGATCGTGGTGATGACCACCACATAGAGGGTCGTCGGCAGGATGGAGGGCCATTTGATCTGCCAGAACGTGCGCAGGTTGCTCGCACCGTCCACTTCGGCCGCCTCCAAAATCGAGTTGTCGATGTTTGCAAGCGATGAGATGTACAGCACGATCGGCTGGCCGATGCTGGTGGTGAAGAGGATGGCAAGGATGCACCAGATGGCCGTATCCTTGTTTCCCAACCACGCGATGTTCTTCTCGATCACCCCCAGGCTCACCAGTACGTAGTTCAGAATTCCTGCATACTTGTCGAAGATCCACTTCCAGACCACCACGACCGGGACCGTACCGGTGACCACCGGCAAGTAGAAGATCCCTCGGAAGGAGGAAGTGACCCATGCATTCTTGTCATAGATGAGCGAAGAGACCCAAAGACTGAAGATGGTGACGGCGGGAACCGAAACCACCACGATCACAAAGGTGTTCCAGAACGAGCGAAGGAACTTCGGGTCACTGAAAAGGTCGAGATAGTTCTTCAGACCGATGAAGCGGAAACTGCTCATGGTGTAATCGAAGAAGCTGGTGAAAATGCCCATCCCCATCGGGATGATGACGAAGCCGAGAAAAAAGAGCAGCATCGGCAGCAGGAACAAGTAGCTGGTTCTGTCGATCTGTCTCTGGATTGCATGGCTTACGCCATACTTGTTGGTCTTGCTTTCCATACGTACACCTTGAACCGTTTTGAAGTGCCCCCCCTGCCATTGGCAGGGAGGACCTATACTCTATACCAGCTTATTTGGCGAACACTGCGTTGGCGTTCTTGTCGTAGTCGGCAAGAGCGGTTGCCACCGTCTTCTCTCCGGTGAACACATACTGGAGCATGTTCCACCACTCGGTCCTCATGGCCGCGAAGCCGGGCATGGTGTTGTAGTAGCCACCATAGTACTTCGTCCAGGAAGCGAGCAGGTTGTATTCGGGATTGCCCGGATAGAGGTCGCCGAAGGAGGAACGTACCGGGAATGCACCGGTCTGCACCACATTCTTCGGACCCCAGACAGTGTCGTCGCTGATGAATGTGATGAACTTCTTGGCAGCCTCGGCACGAGCAGCATCCTTGTTGTCGAATACGCAGAAGCCATTGACCAGATATTCGAGACTGGGAACTCCGTCGTTGCTCGGGAAAGGAACGGAAACCTGGGTGAATGCATCGGTTGCATAGTTCTTGGCGTTGGAGGTCCCCCAGCAGATGGTTGCCCCGATCTGCTGCTGGGCAAAGAGCTGGAGCTCTTCAGCTGCTGCAATGCTCAGACCTGCGTCGATGTACTCCTTGTCCACCAAGTCCTTCAGCAGTTGCAGGGCTTTTGCACCCTCTGCGCTGTTCATGGTGTAACGGGAGTTTTCCTTGTTGGCAATCGAAGCCCCATAGAGATTGCTTACCAGAGCACGGGTTCCCTGGTCACCACCCTGTCCACCACAGTAGACGGAGATGCCGATGTTGCCGGCCTTGCCCAGTGCTTCCATGGCCTTGATGAAGTCATCGGTGGTCCAGGTGCGATCTCCTTCGAGGTTCACATACTGCAGGGCCCCTGCCTCTTCCCACATCTCCTTGTTGATGCCCATATAAAAGGGGGAAGCACTGATGGGATACATCCAGTAGCTGGAACCATCACTGCAGGCTGCCAAAAGGTCTGCATTGCCGACATCGCTCTTGTAGGAGGAAGTGAAAAGATCGTCGAGCTTGACAAGCTTGCCGTTTCTCCCGTATTCAATGATTCTTCCCGGAGCATCGAAGAGGACGTCAGGTGCGGTACCGCCCTCGATGGCTGCGGTGAGTTTCTGGGGACCGCTGGTAAAGTCAATGGTCTCGAGCTTCACCTTGATGGTGGGGTTTGCAGCCTCAAAAGCCTTGACGAGCTCGGCTTCATAACTACCGGCCGGCTTGCCGGCATCCTGTCCAAAGGTGGGGAATGCCCACCAGGTGATGGTTACCGTCCCATCGGATGCGGTGGGTGCAGCTTCCTTGCTTCCAGCCCCAAACAACGGGCTTGCAAGAAGGACGAGCAACAGTGACAATGCAATTGCCGTAAGCTTTTTCATGATCTTCTCCTTTTGTATTCACGTAAACATTGCGTATTTGCTGATACTTGTATGCTAGTTTGAACTTTCTTGTTTGTCAATGAATTTTTTCCATGAGATTTCCGTTCTTGTTATAGTACTACTTAATTTGCTTAATAATAAACTTTTATGTATCATAGTACGTAAAATTTCCCGTTTCAATCTCTCTTTTCAGAAAGAATTTTTTGACTTTTCTAGTATCCTAGTTTAGGATATACACAATACAGCTGATTCTTCGGGCAAGACTCTTTGAGAAGTTTTGGGAAGAGTGATAGAATGGGGACGCCATGGCAACACGAACTGCGATCATCGAGCAAATCTACGAAGACATTCGGGACAAGATCCTGAAGAATGAGTATACACCCGGGAGCAAGCTGAGCGAGAACTCCCTTTCTGCCGACTACCACTGCAGTCGCACCCCGGTGCGCGAAGCCATCAAGCGCCTGGAGCAGGATGGCTTTGTCACGGTGCTCCCCCAAAGCGGCAGCTACGTCAAGGAGCTGACACTCAAGGACTACCAGCACATTGCTGAGGTACGCACCTACCTCGAAAGCCTTGCCTTCCGCCTGAACTGCGAGAATGAGGTGGACATCACCCCGTTCAGCACCATCCTCGATGCGATGGACAGGTGCGACATGGACAATCCCAATGAGGTCATGACCTTCAGCGATCTTCACTTCCAATTCCACTTGGAAATGGTGAAAGCCTCAGGCAATGAGATCTTGCTCACCACCTTCAATCGCCTCAACCTGAACACCAACAGCCTGCTCTTTTACCAGCGCCTCTCGACCCAAGGCAAGGTACAGACTCAGGAAGAACACCGAAAAATCCTGGAGTTCCTCGAAAAACGCGATGCAACGCGTGGGGAGAAGTTCATGTTCGCCCACCTGTGGAGAAAGCGCAACGCGTACAAGCGCAGCAGGGTGTGAACCCTTTTCCCGCCCAGACAAATCCTACATATCCCCAAGAACGAAAAAAAACTCCCTCAAGCTTGCACCCTTGAAGGAGTTCCGCTATAGCGCGGGAGTTGTACCAACCGTTACCTCAGATCTGAGGGGGAAAAAACGGAGGCACAAACGGTGGGGTATTCATGACATAAGTCAAACGCCCACACGTTCGGACACCTACACTATAGCAGGAATTGATTCGTCTGTTAAGCCTTTTTTCCACTTTTTCCCAAAAGCTTGCAGAAAAACCAGTTATCGTCTTTTTACG
>RZYT01000089.1 GCA_009930195.1 Spirochaetia bacterium
TGATAAGGGGAGCCAGATGTTTTCCTTTACGGTAGGCACAACAGTCCCGAGTTTTACCTATTTTTTCAATGACCAGGAGTTCCTTACTGGTGTTGGAGAAGGAAATACAGGCATGAAGGTAGGCGGCTATGGAGCGATAAGCTACCAAGTGTTCAATACCGATACGACAGCAATCGGTGGTGAGATAGGCTATGATTTCAACTTCTCTGCAGAAGAAGAGCTGTTCACTGCAGTCCCCTTCTTTGCAAAGTACAGCTTTTTCCCAGTACAGGGACAATATGATATTCCCATCTCATTCGGTCTTGGTGGTGCGTATATCAAGTACAATGATGCTGCGTTGATGACCTTGTATGCAAATATGCAGATTGGCGTGACTTGGTATCCAGGCAAGAACTGGGGCTTTGGATTGACCACAGGCATGTGGCTCATTCCTGAGTTCAACTACGTTGATGAGCTGAAACAGGATAATGCCCTGGCCGGCTTTATTCCCATCACCTTATCCGTCACCTACAGACAATAGGAGAGCACTTCATGAAACCCAAACACACCACTCTTTCCATTACGCTCATTCTCTTGCTGCTTGCTCTCTTCTCTGCTTGTAATGCAGATGCCTCTGCGGGACTCTTTAGGCAGATCAGTGAGTCACGTGCTCCCATTGGGATTGTGTACAAGCAGCTGCTAGGAACCAATACAACCAATGATACACTTTTTTATGAAACAGATAAGGGGCTTTTTTCGTCGACTGGAGCTGTCCGAGAACAGTTGAAGTCTGGCGTGGAAGGCAACCTCATTCAATACTCGTTCTATGATTCAACCAACAACTTTCTATTGTTTACAACTAATGATGGGACACGAACTGTTAAAATCTTGAATGTGGCTACAAAGACAATGGTTACACCTTCATTAGATCTTACAACGCATTCAGCGGCAAATTTAAGATATTCTAGAATTTATGCTAGTGGATTTACCCTTTTGCAAGATACAAATGGTGCTTTTGTGCTTTTAAAGTATGATGCTTCTGCAAAAGATTACGTAGTCTCTACACACACCCTTCCTGCAGATACTAGCAATTATGATAAAGTGTCAGTGCATCATCTAACTGGTTTTGAAAATAAAGCAGTGAGTGTCTCTACTCCAATAATCATATCTTTAGTGAGAAACGATGGGAGTCGCGATCATTATCGACATTTTTACTATAATGCAACAGGAAACCCGGTAGAGTTGCCTTCGTCAACTTTCCAAAAAATCCGAATAGCTGGTTTTACTGTATCGAATAGTACGCTTTATATTCTTTCAGAAAACGGGAAACTTTTTGGCGGTGTTGCAGGTGGTTCTTTCACAGAAATGATTGATGTTTCTGATGATTATCAAGAAGGTTCCTTTATCTATTCAGTAAGCGGAACTACTACTACTCATGTTGTCACTAAGCCAACAGCAAAAAATAGTATGCTAGTTTTTAGTTTTACAAATGGTTCAACTAGTAAGAGTGTGTCAACAGCAAACATTAAGTCAGGATATGCTGAGTATATCGATACAACAGAGATTGTCAGTTCGCTTAATTTGGGAAGCGGTGCCAGTTCTGATACTCTCCTGGTTGCCACCAACGACAATGGACTCTACAAAATCGCTATTAGTCATGACAATGCAAATATTGATTCGATTGCCAATGGAGAATCAACTGAATCTGAGGAGTATGATTTCATACCAGTTCCCTAACAGATTCCTTGCTACATGATGGTAAAATTCAGGCCCTGCAGCTTCTCGCTTGCAGGGCCTTATACTTGGTTTCTCTAGTTACCTACCTTGGTTCTTACTGATTATCCCCACGCACTTCGTGCAGGATCTCCCGAACTTCCTCATCAGTGAACTGCTCGTCAATCTCTTGGGAGCTGAGACCCAGGAACTCATGGCAGTTGTAATGGATCCACCGTTCATCCTCAGGACTGTTGAGAACGTGCTTGCGGCAGTAGTAGTCGGGTTGTATCGGAAGCGGCTCCTCTTTCTTGTAGAGAGGCACCTTGTAGTCATAGACAGCAATCTTCAGATCCTCACGGGGAATACCCTTGGTCATGATGATATTGGCCAGAGCATTCACGGTCTTGCCTGTATCGAATATGTCATCAACCAACAGAATCTTATCCCCGGTTCTCAGATGCTCCGGCGAATAGGTCCAGCCATCAACCATGACATTGGTCTGGCTTCTCAAGAAACCATAGGACCGAGCTACAACGGCTGCATAGAACACAGGCCTGCCCTGCTCACGGATTCTTACCATCTTGTAATATTCACTGAACACATTGGCCATATAGGCCCCACCACGAAGGGATGCATAAATGATATCCGGTACAAAGTGATCTTCCTTGTACATGTGATGTGCTAACTTAAGGGCACTGTCCCGGATTGAGTCACAACTTATGAATTCCTTAACCACCATACAGTCTCCCCTATCAATCGAGTACGGTCAAAACTTCCAAACCATTCTTGGTACAGGCAACAGTATCCTCAAAATGAGCCGATGGCAACCCGTCCATGGTAACAACCGTCCAATCGTTGGCAAGCACCTTCACTTTGTGGGTTCCCAGATTGATCATCGGCTCGATGGCGAGCACCATGCCTTCCCTCAGCCTGGGATTGGGAAGATAGGAACTGGTGTAATTGGGAATCTCCGGCTCTTCATGTACTGCAAGCCCTACCCCATGTCCGCAATAGTCACGAACGACACCGTATCCATGCTTTGAAGCATGCTTGTAGACCGCAGCGCTGATATCCTGTATCCTTGCGCCCTTTGCGTGTGCTGCCTCAATTGCAAGCTTCAATGATTGTTCGGTTACCTCACACAGCTTGCGATACTCATCCTTGGTCTTGCCGATGATGAAGGTACGGGCCATATCAGAAAAATGTCCGTTCAGGTTTATCCCAAGATCAACATCAACCAAATCACCTTCAGCAATGATGCGCTTGGAAGACGGAATTCCATGAATGACTTCCTCATTCACCGAAATACAGGCAGTGGCAGGGAATCCTTCATAATGCAGGAATGCGGGAACACCCTTGTTTTTGATGATGAACTGATAACAATACTGATCGATATCCAACGTGGACATTCCCACTTCGATATACCTTGAGAGTTCATCCATGAGACGGGCAGTCAAATGACAGGCCTCACGGATGTGTTTGATTTGTTCTTCAGTCTTCAGACGTATCATGCTTTGCAGACTCCTGTACCGGAAAGAGCTGCTTCTGCATGGTATCAAGAATTCCGTTGATGAACTTGTAGTTCACTTCGGTGGAGAAATCCTGACTGAGCTTCACAGCCTCATCAATGACGATATGAGGATGGATATCCCCATAGAGCAGGCAGAACACACTCATGCGAAGGATATTCCTGTCCACCAGGTCGATGCGTTCCAAGGGTCTGTTGAGGGAGAATCTGCTGATCAACTCGTTGACCTGTTCCAAGTTCTCCAGTGTACCCTTCACCAGGTACATACCATAGACCTTTACCTCATCTTCCAATTCAGCATATTCAGCCTCGGTGGTCCCGCTGAAAATATCTGGGATATGCGTACCATCGAGCTCCTTGTTGAAATCAAGAGCGTAGAGGGTCTGTACTGCCAATTCTCGTGCTTTGTGTCGTGTTTTCATCTTACTTCTTATACAAAATATTTACGGAAGCGCTCTTGCGAAGCTCATCCACCAAACTGTTGATCGCCTGATAATAGGTTTCCTGCTGCTTCGTTTGCGAAAGCTGGCTACTGATATAGTCTCTGATGGTACTGGTGGTATTCGGGCTGATCTGATCATCAAGAGCCAGAATCTTGGTCTCGTTGTAGGCCAGTATCTTCAGGATATGGTACCCGTTGAGAGAGGTCACCACATCACTGGTGGTTCCGACCTCCGTCGTGAATGCCACATCAAAGAACGTATCTCCAAGTCCTGCCAAGGCCTCGGTATTGTCCATGGTAAGCCAGCCGATATCACCGGCCTTGTTCTTGCTCTGGGCATCCTGTGAATAGTCGACCACAGCCTTTTCAAACGTCAGTGAACCGTTCTTGATCCTCTTGGCAACATCATCCAACAGGGCTTTGTTGCTTTCGTTTGTCGCTTGGTCTTCCACCATGGGAATGTAGATATGGCTCAACTTGACTGTTTCCGGACTCACAAACTGTGTCTTGTTCTTGCGGTAGAAAGAGAGAATCTCCGCATCGGTTATGGTAACCGGCTTACCCAAGACGTCCGCCTTCTTCAGCCGTACATAGGAGTCGACCATCAGCTGTTCACCAATCATCTTGCGATAGGCCTCAACAGAACCGAAATTGTTTGCGATGACCTCTGCAAACTGTGCATCGGTCAAGGCTTGACCATAAGAAGCCTCAAGACTGGACTTCTGGCTCTTGTATGCGCTGTCAATCATGGCATCGGTGATCTTCACACCATCGCGTGCCGCTCCCTGGCGGAACAGCTCATTGTTGATCAAAAGGTTCAGAACCTGCAAAGGATCAATCTGGGCTGGATCCTGGCCAGCAGACTTGGCACTCTCCTGATACTCCTTGACTTCTGCATCAAGCTCAGCCATCGTGATCGGAGTTGTCTTGGTAAGTCTTACCGTTGCGGCAGGTGCGCCGATGGTGGCTGCCGTAAGGGCGGAGCCGATGAGAAGAATGAGGACCATCACTACAGCGATACGTTTCATGTACACTACTCCTAGAGTTATTCGTTCCCTAAAAGGTACTACCTTGTAGGATGAGAATCAATCAAATCTGAATATGTTTGCCAACCGCGCGAGCAAAATCCACTTTTGTGAGAATCTCACTCTTCTTGAGGAACATCCCCTCTTTTTCCATGGTCTTCATGAGGGCCTGCAAGGTCTTCATGCTTCTCAATCCACCCTTGGTGATGAACGCCATGCAGCGCTTGCCCGAAAGCGTCCCTGCGCCTTTGAGAAACAGAGAAACAGAAGTAGGAATCTTGCCCCCAAAGAAATTGGCACTCTCTGTCCCAATAAGCAGGTAATCGTAATAGGAAACAATCTTGCCACCCTCAAGTGTCATATCAAGCACATCAACCATATGGCCCTGACTGCCGATACCTTCGGCAAGAGCCTTTGCGATGGCCTTCATTTTCTCATTTCCCTTTGACTGCGATGCATAGAGGACACAAACTTTCATGCAAACTCCCTTGAAACAGCTACCGACCGCACTGCTGCGGCCGGTAGTCAATGAATATGTGGCAGCTACCGTCCTAGTTGGCAGTACCAGGAACCTGCTCAGCAGCTGCAGCTTCGCTGCTCTTCCACCAATCGGTGGTTTGCTGAACCTGCTCGGTAGTCACGGAGTCGAGCAGTTTGTCTTGAGACGGAGTCTTGTTGACAAAAGCTACTACGAGGGCAAGCACCAGAAACAGTACCGCCAACGTTCCCGTTGCCTTGGTCACGACACTGCTGGCATGCGAGCCAAATGCAGTATTGCTGCCACCACCGAAAATCCCGCCAAGACCTTCGCTCTGTTCATCCTGTACTGCTACGAGGAAGATCAGGAGGAGGCTCACAATTACAAACAAGACCAACAGAATAATGCTCAAAACACCCATTTTCTCTACTCCGGTTACTTACTTATCGAAGTTCACGATCGGAAGGAACTGTTCCACAGAAAGGGAAGCTCCACCTACCAATGCTCCGTCGATATGCTCCTTGGACATCAAGGCTTTCGCGTTCGAAGCCTTCACTGAACCACCATACTGTATAATCAGCTCTTCTGCAACACCCTTTGTGTAGAGTTTTGCAACAAGTGAGCGGACAAATGCATGTGCAGCATCAGCATCCTCAGGAGTGGCAGTCTTGCCGGTTCCGATCGCCCAAACAGGTTCATACGCAAGGGTGATGTGCTTCATCTGTTCTGCACTCACGCCCTTCAACCCTTCGGTGACCTGACGGGTAAGAACTTCCTCAAGCTTGCCGGCTTCTCTCTCCTCAAGCGTTTCGCCAATGCACAGATCCACATCCATCCCTTCGGAAAGGGCAAGCAGGACCTTGCGGTTGATGAACTGATCATTCTCATGGTAGAGAGCCCTTCTCTCACTGTGACCAAGTATTACATTGGTGACACCGAGATCCTTGAGCATCTTGGCACTTACCTCACCGGTATAGGCACCACTGAGGTTGTCACTCATATTCTGTGCGGCAACGATGACCGAAGAACCTTTGACAGCCTCAAGCACAGCGGGAATGGTGACATACGGCGGTGCGATCATCACCTTCACCGAACTGCCTTCGAGAGCCTTCACCAACTCAGCGGCAAATGCCTTGCCTTCGCTGGGGGTCATGTTCATCTTCCAGTTGCCTGCAATATAGGGTTTTCTCATCTTATTTCTCCAATGCCTTGATGCCCGGCAGAACCTTGCCTTCGAGGAACTCAAGGGAAGCTCCACCACCGGTGCTGACGTGACTGATCTTGTCAGCCAGATCGAATTTATTGATTGCGGCAACCGAGTCACCACCGCCAACAACGCTTGTAGCACTGCTCTGTGCAAGTGCCTTCGCCACGGTCAGGGTTCCCTGGGCAAAGGAATCGAACTCGAACACACCCATCGGGCCGTTCCAGACGACACTCTTGGCACCAAGCACAGCTTCGACAATCTTCGAAACCGTCTTCGGACCAATATCCATGCCGATCAGGTTCTCAGGAATATCCACCCCATCGACAGCCACTACTTCAGTATCGGCACTGAACGCCGCACCACAGAGATGGTCAACGGGAAGAATGACCTGCACACCCTTCTCCTTTGCTTTTGCAAGGAAGGATGAGGCCGTGTCCTTGTACTCCTCTTCGACCAGGCTCTTTCCGATGGAATGCCCCTGGACAGCAAGGAAGGTGTAGGCCATGCCACCACCGATGACAATGGTGTCACTGGTGCGGATAAGACTTTCCAATACACCGATCTTGCTGGAAACCTTCGACCCACCGATGATCGCCACAAACGGCTTTTCGGGATTATCCAACAGAGGACCCATGAACTTTACTTCTTTCTCGATCAGGAAACCTGCATAGGAGGGAAGATAGTGTGCAACACCTTCTGTAGAGGCATGCGCACGGTGAGCGGTGCCGAAGGCATCATTCACATATACATCACCAAACGAGGCAAGGCTCTTTGCAAAGGCTGCATCATTGGCTTCTTCTTCTGCATAGAAACGGACATTCTCAAGCAACAGTACATCACCAGCCTTAAGCTGTTTTACCTGTGCTTCCACCTCACTGCCGATGACATCTGCGGCAAGGGTGACGTTCTTGCCAAGCAATTCGGAGAAACACTTGGCGATGGGGGCCATGGAGAACTCAGGGTTCTTCTTCCCCTTGGGGCGGCCGAAATGGCTCATCACAATAACTGCAGCACCACCGTCAAGCAGATACTTGATGGTAGGAAGGGCAGCACGAATACGGGTATCGTCAGTGACGACACCATCTTTGAGTGGTACATTGAAATCTACACGTACCAAAGCTTTCTTGTTGGTGAAATCACACTCACGAATGGTATTAAGAATCATAGTGTTCCTCTCTTCATCGATCGCGTCTTGGCATGCAAGACAGTCCCCAGCAAGGAAATCAGGCCTGTTTTCGACAGGCCTGACTTCATTCTGCATACTTCGTTATTTCACCAGCTTTCTGGCAAGGTCGACAACGCGGTTGGAATACCCCATCTCATTGTCATACCAGCTGATCACCTTGAACATCTTGTCGCCCATTTTCATGGTAAGTGCGGCATCGAAGATCGAGGAGTGCTTGTTGGATACGATATCGCGGGATACGATCGGGTCCTCAGTGTACTCAAGGATACCCTTCATAGCGCCCTCTGCTGCCTTCTTGACTGCGGCATTCACTTCCTCAACGGTTGCATCCTTTTCAAGCTCAACCACGAGGTCGACAACGCTGCCGGTCGGGGTGGGTACGCGCATGGCCATGCCATTGAGCTTGCCCTTCAGCTCGGGAATAACCTCACTGACGGCCTTTGCAGCACCAGTGGTGGTGGGGATGATCGACAGAGCACCAGCTCTTGCCCTTCTCAAATCCTTGTGGGGCTGGTCGAGCATGACCTGGTCATTGGTGTAAGCATGAACAGTGGTCATGAGACCCTGCTTGATGCCAAAGTTGTCCTGGAGAACCTTTGCCAAAGGAGCAAGGCAGTTGGTGGTGCAGGAAGCATTGGAGAATGCGAGCAGGCTGTGGTCAATCTTGTCGTCGTTTACGCCGCAAACAACAGTCTGGTCAATCTTGTCCTTTGCAGGAACGGTGAGGATGACTTTCTTGGCACCAGCCTTGATGTGATCCTTGTAACCGCCCTTCGGGCCCTCGGCTACTGCGAACACGCCGGTGGATTCGATGGCTACATCAACACCAAGCTCTTTCCAGGGAAGTTCTGCGGGATTGCGCAGTGCGTACACGGGAATGGTCTTCCCATCAACCACAATAGCGTTCTCTGCGACAGTCACGCTCTTATCATATACTCCATAGGTGGAGTCGTATTTCAGAAGATGGGCAAGCGTCTTGGGATCGGTGAGGTCATTGATG
>RZYT01000397.1 GCA_009930195.1 Spirochaetia bacterium
GAGGTAACGTCCTACCGGGAACCTGGATGCAAATACCCCAAGCAGCGCAAGGTGTACATAGGCAAGATGGACGAACAGGGCGCCTTCGTGCCCAACAAGTTCTTCATCGAACGGTCAAGGAAGGAAGAGCTCCAGGCCGAAGTGGAAAAGCTGCAGAAAGAGCTGGACGGCATGGACCGGGGGATCAGGAAGCAGCAGAAGGAGATGCAGGCCCTCTCCTCAGTTGTCTGCTCGGTCTCCGGGAAGAAGAAAGCCGGCCTCACCCATGCACTGGGGCACATCGCCGAGACAAAAGGGTTCGTGCAGGCGCTGCAGGGTGTCTTCGGCGGGGATTCGGCCAAGAAGATACTCTCCCTCTCCTATTATGTGCTCGCCACCAGGAACGAGGCCCTTGACGACTTCTGCTATTTTGACGCCTCGCATGAGCATCCCTACGGCTCGGACATCGGCAGCAGCGAAAGCAGCGCCGTCCTTGCATCGATAAAGCCCGAGCATGTCAACGGGTTTTTCAAGGCGATGCGCGACGCAGGTCCTTCCAGGAGCAAGGAGGACCATTTCTGCGCCTTCGACGGGACCGCCTTCAGCTCGTATTCAAACAATCTGTCCGAGGTTGAGGTTTCAAGGGGCAAACAGGACCCGGACCTGAGGCATTTCGCCATGGCAGCGGTGTACAGCAGCAACGAGGGCAGGTGCGCCTACTACCGGCTGTACCGGGGGAACATACCCGACATCAAGACCATCGACAACTTCGTCGACGTGACCAAGGCGATGGGGTACAACTTCCGAAGAATGGTCCTGGACAGGGGGTACTGCAGCTACAGCAACCTCCATCGGCTGTACCATGAGTGCCGATACGAGGTGATCATGTGCATGAAGTCCAACATGTCGGTGTACAAGGATGCTCTGCAGACAACGCGCGGGACCTTCGAGGCCGACAGCACCTGCTATCTGGCGGAGCATGCTGTGTATGGCAAGACCGTCAAGCAGAGCATTGTCCTAACCGACAACCTCGGAGTCGAACACCCGACCACTGCGTACGTACATGTCTACTACAACAGGCTGAAGGCTGCCGAACAGGAGCCCAAGCTGTACAGGGACCTGGAGGACTCCATCGCCGAGCTGACCGAGAAGGTGCAGAAGAAGGAACTGTCCGTCAGCGATGCACAGAAGAGGTTGTTTTCCTGCAAGCAGAAGGCCCTGGTTTCAGTGCGCAAGACCGGCAACAGCAGGTGCGTCTTCGAGATGGATTGCAAGAAGGTCGACGGGGCTGCCGGCAAGCTAGGCTATTTCGTACTGCTGAGTACGGAGAATCTCACCGCCGCCCAGGTGCTGGACATCTACCGGTCAAAGGATGGGGTGGAGCGGGTGTTCAACAACGTGAAGAACGACATCGGGTTCGACCGCCCTGCCGTGAAGACCGATGCCACCCTCGAGGGCAAGGTGTTCATAGTCATGCTGGCAGGCATGCTTTCCACAATCATCCGCAACGCCATGCGTGCCCACCGGAAGGAACTGACCCGAAAGATGACCTACGGCAAGCTGGTAAAGGAACTGGAATGCATGTACAGCTTCACCATCAAGGGCAAGACACAGTGGTGTGAGATATCAGAGAAGCAGGCAATGATCTTGAGATGCCTGGGTGTTCCCTTACCGGTGAAATCGCAGGATGTTCAGGCTCAACTGGTGAAAAAGCGCGGCCCGAAACCCAAAGCAAGATAATCTTTTCGCACTACATTAAAGAACATGGG
>RZYT01000398.1 GCA_009930195.1 Spirochaetia bacterium
AATATTATCCCCAGCTTTCCACTCTTGAAAGCTGTCATAATCCAACCATTCATTGAATTTGGAGAAAGCTGGGGGTTTTACAATGCTGGGTGTAAGATCATATTATTCGTTCCTTCCAATTTACCTGAGTTGATTGGATACACTGCATGAAGCACAAGGCTCCTGATCCGCTTGCGGATGGTCTTAGCAAAGGCAAGTACTTCCTGTACGCCACTGTCGAATGCCATGCGCAACCACTGTCTCAAGCCCCAGAACAGCGATTTCGGGTCGGTTTCCTGGAAGGCGGCCTTCAGTTGGTCAAGCAAGAAATAGGCCTTGTTCAGGTCGTCGTTGACACCCAGCAACTCGTCCAGCCGCCTCTCGTTGAATGCGTTCATCTTCCTTGCACCTGCAGGCCATTTCTTTCCCCTCAAGGTCATCTCATCCAGCATGCGGTTGTTCTCTCTTGCCTTCTCATCCTTTTGCTGCAAGGTTTTTCGGTCGGAAAGAACGATGTAGCGGCTGCCCTTGTACAGCTGATAGCCATTTTGGTCTCCCTGCTCGGCAAGCTCGTTCTGCTTGCGCCTCCTCATGGCAGTGAGGACGCGGTCGTTGTACAGCTTGACCATATGAAAGGAGTTATAAATAACGGCGATCCAGGGGCAGAGTTCGCGGAAGGCGCTGTCGTACTGGGCGTTCATGTCCATGCTCACCGCTTTTACATGACGCATCCAATCCTCTCCCATATCCCGTATGAAGTCAGCTACCTGCTGTTTTTTCTTTCCCTCGCTGCACCAGATGACATGTCCCTCAGACAAGTCAAGCACCACGGTGGCATACTGGTGGCCCCGGTGCAGGAGGAATTCGTCTATCGCTATGTATTCACAGTACTTGTCCGGCCTCTTGGTTGGGAACATTCGCTTGAGGCGGCTCTTGTCCACCTCCTTTACGATCGATGGATGTACCCCCAGGTCACGGCTCACCGCCTTCAGGGTGTACCCCTCCGACAACCGCTTCTCGACCAGATAGCGCAGGTGCTTGGTCATCCTGTGCTCCGAATCCTTGAAGGGGATCCTCTGCATCTGCAGGTACCCGCACCCCCTGCACCTGAAGCGCTTGCGGCTCACCCTCAGCAGGTGGGGGCGCATCTGCAGCGGCACGTGCTTGAGGGTGACCTCGTGTTCCTGGTGGATGTCCATGGCTTGGCCGCATTGGGGGCAAGTTCTGGGAAGCTCCTCGGTGATCCTGCCGCGAGTAAGCGTCACTTTCTGTTCCCTGACCGACAAGACCGTCGTCGGCTCTTCCGTTACGTCGAAGCTTGCGAGACCATGGGCGATCGTGATAGTGTCGTGCATAGGGACGGGTATCCTTATTGTTGTTTTGTGGTTATTACAACTTTAGGAAACTCCGTCCCTCTTTGCAACCCAAGCCTATGCTGCTAATTTATTCCACGCCCCATCCCACAAGAAATTGATTTGAGCCAAATCTTTTGGTTGTGGTTCAGTTCTCGAAGAAGCGGTCACCGATATCCTTGCGGTACCATGCTCCCTCAAAATTGACGTGGGGAACACCCCTGTACGCATTCTTGTTTGCGTTCATGATGTTGTAGCCGACACCTACCACGGTGACACAGCGTCCTCCGGTTGTAAGCAGCTTGCCGTCAAGCTCCTGAACGCCGCCGAAGAAATATCTGGGAGCACCTTCAAAGGCATTGAGCAGAAGGGATGCCGGCATGGGGTCGAGCGGTTTGCCGATGATTGGGGACTG
>RZYT01000090.1 GCA_009930195.1 Spirochaetia bacterium
AGCGAGGTGGTCTTTGCCTCATCGGTGAGGGATGCCCTTGCAAAGCTTGGGCCCGACTCCACCAAGATTGTGCTGGACAATGTGAGACCCGGTACTCCGCTTTCAACGCTTTCTCTCACTGCTCACCAGGAAGTGGTGCTGGCCATCGGCGGTGAACGGGGTTTCACCGATGCCGAGCGGGATCGCTTTGCAGACGCGGGCTTTTTGTTTGCATCCCTGGGGTCACGGATTCTCAGGACAGAAACTGCCTGCAGCGCGGGTGTGGCCGTCCTGCTGGGACGAATGGGACTGCTCTGACTTGTTGCATGAGTGGGAGGAATCAAGTACCATGATTGCCAGCATTACAGACGTTGGGAGGAATTGAAATGGCGCATTGCATCGTACCTGCAGCAGAAGAGATCCTGGACAAGGAGTTTGCGGTCCTCGACCACGGGTTTGTCCGACTCGTAGACTATCTGGGCAGTGACGAACGCATCGTACAGAGTGCGCGTGTCTCCTACGGCAGTGGCACCAAGACCTACCGTCAGGACAAGGGCCTGATCAGTTATCTCCTGCGCAACGACCACACCTCACCCTTCGAACAGGTGAACTTCACCTTCCATGTGAAGATGCCCATCTTCGTTGCAAGGCAGTGGATCAGACACCGCACCGGGCGGGTGAATGAAATCAGCGGCCGCTACAGTGTCATGACTGACCAGTGCTATCTTCCCGATCGCGAGCATATCAATTTCCAGAGTGAGGACAACAAGCAGGGAAGGGCTGAGGGTGCTGTCGACGAGGCCTTGGCTGATCAGGTGCTTTCCTTGTTGTCTGAAGACCAGAAGCGCAGCTACGAAACCTACCAGAAACTGCTGGACCTGGGTATTGCCCGTGAACTGGCCCGTGTTGACCTTCCGTTGAGCATGTATACCGAGTGGTACTGGCAGATGGACCTGCACAACCTCTTCCACTTCCTTCAGTTGCGCCTTGATGCACACGCCCAGTATGAGATCCGCGCCTATGCACAGACCATCCTGGAGATGGTCCGGCTGGTCTGCCCCATGGCTACCGAAGCGTTCGAGGAACACAAGAGGGGAAGCAAGACGTTCAGCTCGAGTGAGCTCGATGCACTCAAGTGTATGCTCAAGGGTGAGGGCAATCCCCTTACCGGTCGTTCTTTGGAGTTGTTTGAGCAGAAGCTTTCCTAGAGCGCTTGTATTCGCGTTTGCTCATCGGCCTTGGAGGTACCTCAGCTCGTGAGAGCAGGACTTCCGGGTTGGCCAGCAAGTCCTGGAAGAGCTTGATGGACTTGGTGAAATAGAAGCCGTCGGTGATGCGCTCGTCGACGGTGAACCCCACCTCCATCGTATCCCGTCTCATAAGACGCCCGCCCTCCTGGTGGTGGCTTCGTTTGAGCACCCCCATGGTGACAAATACGCTTGTTGTTCCCCACTCGTACAAATGGTGATGGGGGCTTCCCCCTCCCAGCCCAATGCTGCCCATATTGCTGACAAACAGGCTGGTATGCAGCCCGTCTGCATCACGCAGTGCTTTCGGGGCCTTCCCATGCCGGTCCAGCAGGCTTGCTGCCCCGACCACCAGCCGGATGATCGGACGGGGAAACTTGAGGAAGAACAGGATTGCCTTGTCCGTGAAGTTGCTTGAGGCGGGCTTTCTCTGCTCCTCGATGGCCGCATTGATTATTGCTGAAATCTCATCGAGGGTCATATCCTCTCGGAAGTAGAGCGGCATGCTGTGCTCGGGAGACTCGTCGCTATAGTCCTCTTTCACCACAAAATTGATGGAGAGATCCTTGCGTTGCCAATGCTGGTAGTGGGAAACGAACCTGTTCAGCTCAGGCCGCAGGGTGATGGTGCGCAGGAGAGCGGCAAGAAAGACCTCGAATACACGGTAGGAACGCCCTTGTGGGGTCTTGTTGTGCTTGATGAATTCGACTGTACCGGTCAGATCGAGCACCATGTTCTGGTAGACCAGCGATTCACACCTTTTGGGCATGATGTAGGGAAATATCTGTTTGTAAGGTGCCAAATCATACACACGCACCGCATCATTACGTCTGCTCATCAACTGCTCCACTCGATGGGATGGGATTCGGTTTGAGTGTAGCGCGCTTGGGCAGAGAGCTCAAGCACAAAAGCAAATCCGGGTTTTCATTCTTGGTTGTGCTCTCTCTTATTGAGTTCTGACAGGTACGACTGCCGCATGGCTGCCTCAAATGCCCGGTCGTTGGGATAGCTGTACCCGAAGGTGGGTTCCCAGAGGGAAGGATCCTCCATGCAGAGGTAGAAGAAGGGAGAGCCCTGCTTCCAGGAGGCGGGGAACCTGTCGTAGGCAAAGCCAAAGAGTTTTTGCTTTGTTTCCAAGGGATAGGAGTATTTGCCGGCAGTGAGGGTAAGATCCATGTCAAGGATCCTGGTTTTTCGTTGTGAACTGCGCAGTTCGCGCAGTACTGCCTTCGTGAATGTGAGGGTTCCAAGGCTGAACATCATCAGGTCCTCAGGTTCGAAACGGGAAACAATCGTATCGATCAGGGAGCCGTACTCGTCCTCCCAACCGGAGAAATGGACCATGGGATGGAGGTGGAAGCCGATGAGAAGGCCCTTGTCCCGTGCACGCTGGGCGGCCTCAAGACGTTGGTCCAGCGTTGCTGTCAGATGTTCTTCCTTTGCGATGATCGTCTCAGCATTCAGCGACCAGGTCGGGACCATATTCAGCGGAAGGTTGAGATCCAGGTAATCGGTTCGCTTGCTCTTGGTTTTCAGTTCGATGATCAGGTTTGGATGCTTGCGTGCAAATGCCGAGAGGGCATTGAGCGTGCCGTAATCATTGCCCCAGAGCAGCGAGTCACTGCTCTGCCCAGTTCCGATGTGCCAGGTTCCCTCTTCCAGCTCAAGGGAGGAGAGCCGTTGGCCAAGGTTTTCCACTACCCGTATCTCATGACTGTTGTAGAAGGACTGGATGGAACAGTAGGAGCAACCGAAGGCGCACTGCTGCACGACATCCAGGGTCTTGAGATTGCAGCACCGCGTTTTCTCACCCTCTACGGGACAGGGACAGCGGCCCATCAATGTGTCGGAGGAGACGAAGAGGCTCTTGTACTTGTCCGGCATCCGCTCTTCGGGCATGAAATCAGCGTAGTCTGTGGGTTTTTCCCGTTCAGCTTTCATCTGCTTCAGATGGTTGGAAAAGAGTTCCCGCCCAGATTTTTCCTCATCGATCCACTCACTGATGCTCCCCTTGTCCCACATGCGGACATCACAGGCGTTCTCGATGATCTGGCGTTGTTCCTGGTAGCTGAAGTGGTGTCGTCCGAAGAGTCCTGCAAGGTATGCTTGGTCTTCGGACGGAAGACTTGAAAAAAGGGGGTGGTCCATGCTCGCCATTGTAGCCATTGTGGATTGCCAAAACAAGGGGAGGTGGCTATGCTCTAAGGACGATGGGCAAGAAGCAGGAGAAGAAGGTATATCAGACCACCTCGAGCATCGAGAGCTTTGGCACCGAGGTGGCAGAAGGCATCAATCCTCACGAAATGGCGAGGCAGATGCCCCATGCAAGCGGTGTGTACCTCATGCGCGATGAGAAGGACACCATCATCTATGTGGGCAAGGCCAAGGATCTGAAGAAGCGGGTAACCAGCTACTTCCTGGCGAATCGCAGTCCAAAGACTGCTGCATTGGTCCGCAAGATTGCCCGCATCGAGCACATCATCACCGGCAATGAGTATGAGGCCTTGGTTCTTGAGAACAACCTCATCAAGAAGTATTCTCCACACTACAACATCTCCCTCAAGGACGGGAAAAGCTATCCGGTGATCCGTATCACCAACGAACGCTTTCCCAAGGTTTTCAAGACCCGGCGCATCATCGATGACGGTTCCTCCTACTATGGACCCTATCCTGATGGGAGCAAGCTTGAGCTCTACCTTGACCTGATAGCCAAACTCTTTCCGCTCAGGCGCTGCGGAACTCCGCTGAGAATGCGGGAAAAGCCGTGTCTCTACTACCATATCGGACTGTGCAGCGGGCCTTGTGCAAACCTTGTCAGTGAGAAGGAGTACCAGAGCTCCATCACCGCAGTAAAGAACTTGCTGGAGGGAAGAACCGAGGCCTTGGTTGCCCAGCTTGAGGGCCAGATGCTTCAGGCCAGCAAGGCAATGAATTTTGAGGAAGCTGCCATCAAGCGGGATCAGATTGCTGCAATCAGGGCGATCGAAACAGGGCAGCAGGTACAGGACTTCACCCAGGAGAGCCGTGACTATGCCGCCATTGAGATGCGTGGGCCCTTGTGCACCATCAGCCTGATGCAGATGCGCAGCGGCCAGCTCATCGGCCGTGCCCTGTATCGTGGGGAAACCTTTGGTGATGAGACCGAGACCCTGCTCAACTTCCTTGTCCAGTACTATGCCGATGGCCTGAAACTGCCGCAGTTCCTCTATGTCTCCCATGAGATAGATGTCGACCTGATCAGGCGGTATTTCACCGAACAGCTCGGTGGTCGGCTGGAAGTGAGCCTTCCTTCCGATGGGAAGCACTTCAGGATCCTGAGGATGGCCCGTGAGAATGCCACCAGGGATGTGGAGAAGCGCCTCAAGAGCAGGGACAATACTCGTGCGATAGAGGAACTGGCTGAGATTCTGGGCCTGTCTGCTCCCCCTTCCTTGATCGAGGGCTTCGATATCGCCCACCTTGCCGGAAAATATACGATTGCCTCGCTCATCTCCTTCCGTGATGGCAATCCCGATAAGCCGAACTACCGCAGGTACAACATCAAGAGCCTTGAGGGAAAGATAGATGACTATGAGTCCATCCGTGAGGCGGTGGCCCGCAGATACTCCAAGATCCTGAACGAAAACCTGGAAAGGCCCGGACTGCTGATCATCGATGGTGGCAAGGGGCAGGTCAATGCTGCCCGGCAGATTCTTGATGACCTGGGGATGTTCGAGATTCCCATCATCGGGCTGGCCGAACAGTTTGAGACCATTGTGTTTGATGATGAGAGAGAGGACCTCCAGCTCCCTGAGGAGAGCGAGGCACTCCGCTTGGTTATTGCTGTCAGGGATGAGTGCCACCGTTTTGCCACCAGCGCAAACCAAGCTGCCCGCAGCAAGGAGGCTTCTTTCCGCCTCTTGGAATCAGTCGAGGGCATCGGAAAGAAGCGTAGTGAGCAACTGATGAAACAGTTCGGCAGTCTTGAGGTACTGCTCAGCAAGAGCGCTGAGGATTTGGCAAAGGAGAGTTCGCTGCCGCTTTTGGTTGCACAGCGGCTGCTGAAGCAACTTAGCCTCTAGCCGAAAGTTGCAAATGAGGCCTCATGCATCGGTTTTCCCTTGCTCTTGATGATGCGATAGAGCAGGCGCTCAAGCATCAGCGTTGCCAGCTCACTGCCGGCTTCCTTGACCTGGATATCCGCCTCAGCGAGCAGTGCAATGATACTTCTGAGGTCATCTGGTTCGTAGTTCTGAAGCCCCGCATGATAGGTACTCTTGTCCTTGGGCTTGCGGATCGGGCAGCTCTTGAGCTGGACCTGTGCCTTTGCAAACGCCTCGGATTCACTGAAGCCGGCTTCCCGCTCCTCCTGGATGGAGAGCAGGCGCCTGAACTGCCACAACAGACCGCTTACCAAGAGAATGGCTGTCTGGCTGTCCCCGCTTCCCAGAATGACATGCAAGGAAGAGAGACTTTTCTTCAGATCCCCCTCAGCCAGGGAGGGGAAGAGGGTGAAGGCATCCTCCTGGCGACTATGGAAGACATAGGTCTCCACATCATCCTCTTCAATGGGCCGGCTCTTGTCGGAAATTTGCCAGAAAAGGCCGAGCTGGTTGCAGATGGTCCTCAGCTCCTGGGTGTTGTCTTCGGTAAGCTCAATGAGCAGATCGACCGCATCTCCCTTGATAGAGAGGCCCATCCGGCGGAAGTGGTTGCGGATCCATTCCCCTTTCTGGCTTTCCAGCAGATCGTAGAAAGTCTTGGTGTTCTGTTTGCTCACACCCTTGCTGATCTTTGCCGAAACGGAGAGCTCGCTTGAGATGATGACCAGGGTGGCTGTGTCCACTGGGTGCGCCAGATACTCTGCAAGGCTGGAAACAAGCGATGCGTTGGCCGATTCGGCTTGGCTCAGGATGACCAGACGGTGATCGCTGAAGAGTGAGTTGTTGTTCAGGACCGTGAAGATCTCCCCATTCTCCGTCTCGAAAGGGTAGAAGCGGGACAGCTCTATCTCCGGGCCGAACTCTGTGCGCAACAGGGCCCTGATATCCTTGAGTTCTTGTTCTTTTGCCCCGGTCTCAGGCCCGAGGAGCAGGTAGGCACGTGCGCTCATGAGTAGCTTCGGATCAAGAGATGGAGCTTGCCATGAATCTTGCAGGAACGGGTGATGATGGGCCCCATGGTGGAATTGGCAGGTCTCAGCTCAATGTTGCCGTTGGAAGGGTAGTAGTACTTGAGGGTGATTCCCATATCCTCCTCTCCAACGGTTGCAGCGACGATGTCACCGGTATCGGCAACCTCGCACTTGCGAAGGATGGCGATGTCCCCATCAAAGATTCCTTCCTCGATCATGCTCTCCCCACGGATGCGCAAGGCAAAGTAGGTGTTGCGGGTATTGCGCAACATGGTTGCGGGAAGACTGAGCAGATACTCGGTATTCTCCTCGCTCATCAGCGGTGCTCCCGCTGCGATGGAACCGATGAGGGGAACGTGGATCATCTCCTCACGGGGAAAGAAATCGGAACCGATCACCTCGATGGAGCGGGAGATGCCGCTCTTGGTCTTGATGACCTGTTTTGCTTCCAAGGCCTTCAGATGATCGTGGGCAGCCTTCACAGAGAACGCAAAGTGGTCTGCGATATCGCGCACAGAGGGAGCGTAGTTATTCTCCTTGATGAAGGCGCTGATGAAGGTTGCAACATCCTTTTGCCGCTGGGTAAGCTCACGCATCGTTCACTCCTCGAACCTGTTTTCAAACAGGGTCTGGATGGCATCCGCCATCTGCTGTTCGTCGGGACCCTCACAAATCATGGTGATGGTACTCTGGTGAGTGGCTCCCAACGTGATGATCCCCATGATGGATTTGCCGTTTATCTTCATGCTCTCCTTTTCCAGGTAGAGCTCGCTTTGGTATTTGTTCGCTGTCTTGACAATTGAGGCCGCCGGCCTGGCATGGATGCCGGCGCGATTGTAGACTTTCAGTTCCCTGGTAACCATCAGAGTGTCTCCTCGTTGATATAGTACATTTTTCGTGCAGATTCGCTTTCCAACCACTTCAGGACGCTCTGATCGAACTCCTTCGCAGAATAATAGCCGAGTTTCTTCAACCGCTCATTTCTTGCGGCAGTCTCAATGATGACCGGGATGTTTCGCCCGGGTTTGACGGGTATGACAACCTTGGGGATGTTGATGCCGAGGTAGGTATCTTCCATCGTGGATTCTCCCACCCGGTCGTAGTTCTTCTGTGAATCCCACGGCTCAAGGTGGATCGAAAGCTGGACTTGCTTGCGGTCCCTGATGGCCCCGACCCCATAGAGGTTCGCCAAGTTGATGATGCCCAGACCCCGGATCTCCATATGGTGGGCAAGCAGCGGATTCTCTCCCATGCCGATGAGGTAGTTGTCACTGATGTTGCGCAGTTTCACCGTATCGTCACTGATCAGGCGGTGTCCCCGTTCGATCAGCTCAAGGGCCGTCTCACTCTTTCCGACCCCGCTTTCGCCGGTGATCAGAACCCCGATGCCATACACTTCGACAAATACCCCGTGGATGGTTTGGGTTGGGGCAAACACCTCGTCGAGGGTCTGGTACAGGCGTCGGGAGAAGTCGGAGGAGAGCAGGTCGGTTTTCAGGATGGAAGTGCCCGATTCCTCAGCGAGTTCTATGATTTTCGCGCTTGGGTCACCACCGTCACAAAAGACGCAGCAAGGGATGTCGTAGCTGAACAAACGCTCGATGCTTGCAAGGTTCTGCTCTGCTTCCAACTTGTCCAGATACACCTGCTCTCCACGTCCGAAGACCTGGATGGAGTTGTTGCTGAACTCATCGAAGAACCCGGAAAGGGGAAGGCCGGGTCTGCTGATCTTGCTGGTGGTGATCTTCCTGGATAATCCGGTACGCCCGGCAATGCAGCTCAACCGAAGGTGGTTATGTTGTTTCAGGTCCAGATCCAATAGTTCCAGAACAGTAAAATCGGGCATCTGCAACTCCTTGTTCGCCCTCAAGGCAACTCCTGTTTTACTATACAATTGTTGGTGGTCTTTCGCAAGGGGAATATGGCGGCATAAGTAAAATGCTAAGGATTTGATTCTTGAGATACATAGCTATTAAATAATTATATAGAAATGAATTAAAAATAACCAAAAGAGTAGGGAAAAAAGCAAGTGACAATTGTCCATTGACGATTGGCAATCCAAGCCTTATCCTTAGTGTATGACCATAGTCAAAGGAGGGCTTATGAATTTGACTGTCAGAGGCATCCGTTACAACCCAAGCGATGAGACCCGTGAGTT
>RZYT01000399.1 GCA_009930195.1 Spirochaetia bacterium
TCCGAAGATCATACTTGCAGACGAACCGGTTTCCGCCCTGGACGTATCCATCCAGTCACAGATTCTCAACCTGCTGGGGGACCTGCAGAAGGAGTTCGGTCTTACCTACATCTTCATTGCCCATGACCTTGCGGTCATCCAGCACATCTCCACACGCGTGGCGGTCATGTACCTGGGCAAGATTGTGGAGATCAGTGAGGCGGTCCAGCTGTATGACAACCCCCTGCACCCCTATACCACAGCCCTGCTGAGTGCCGCCCCCATCCCCGACCCCAAAGTGGAACGGGAGCGGCAGCGCATCATCCTCACCGGCGATGTACCTTCCCCGGACAAGGAACGCAATGGTTGTTACTTCTATGACCGTTGTCCCAAGCGGATGCCTTGGTGTTCCTGCCACCTGCCCCCGATGCTCGACATCGACCCGAAGCACCAGGTTGCCTGCTGGCTCTACGACAAGGAAGACCACAGCAAGGTCACCATGGAAGAAGCCCAAGCCGATGCGGCAAGGCCCAGAGCCTGAACATCAGCCACTCTCAAATCGAGGGTGGCTTTTTCTTGCTACAGATCCTTGTACGAGATGTTGAGATCCATATCACGGGGACGGTCGACATATAAGGGCAAGCCGGTCACGGAGGCGATGGCCTGCATGGAGGACTCGGTCCGCCCCTGGGACGTTTTCTCGGCTATGATCTCAATGGTCCGATCTTCATCATCGCGAAGGCGCAACGAGAACACAAGCATGGCCCTGAGCCTGCGCTTGTTCGCCTTGGCATCCTTGTCATTGCTTCCCCGTACAAAATGGGTTATTTCCAAACGCTGTACATCCCCAAACGCATGGGTCTCGCGCTTGCAGAACGGCCCGAAGCCATAGATGCTGGTCACACTCTGGGTGGCAGTGTCAAATCTCCAGGTATCGCGGTAGGTGGCCGCAGCAAGACTGAGCAACAACAAGAGAGGGATGTGGGGCATGGTGAGCAAGCTTACCCCCTCGGCAAGATTTACAGAGAGCCCCCAAGCAAGAAAGAGCGTAAAGAGGGCACTGGTCAGGTGAAACATGCGGGTCACTGCATACGAGATGCCATGCGCATGAAGATAGGTGGTATGTCGAACCATATGGTCGCGCTCCTTTGGTATCCCTACTATAGGAGAAAGAAGTCATTCTGTCATGGCCAACACTATGCACAACCTGCATAAAACCCCATTTCCTATACACTATCAGCTACTTTGACGGTTAACCTATTTGCGTTTTCTCTTGATTCGTGGTTTAATGTGATTTAAGCTAAGTTGAACGTGTATACTTAGATTTACAAGGAGATATGTCTATGAAGAAATTTCTGGCTATCATGCTTTGCGTGCTCCTGGTAAGCGCACTCTTCATTTCCTGTGGAAAGAAAGAAGCGCCAGCCCCAGCCGCAACCACGACGCCGGCACCCGCAGCTCCCGCAGCTCCGGCCACTCCGGCTCCCGCTCCTGCCGTAGCAGCAACCCCGGCTCCCGCCGCTCCTGCTCCTGCAGCCCCGGCTACAAAAGAAGTCGTTTTCCGCATCTCCAATGGTGCTGAGCCCGAATCTTTGGATCCCGCTCTCATCCAGGGCGTACCCGAGCACAGGATTTTCGAAGCTCTCTTCGAAGGCCTGGTAGCAAACGATCCCGAGACTGCTCTTGCAGTTCCCGGCGTTGCTGAAAGCTGGGAAGGAAACGAAGATGGCACACAGTATACCTTCAAGCTTCGCAAGGACGC
>RZYT01000400.1 GCA_009930195.1 Spirochaetia bacterium
TATGTCATGATGTTCTTCATCGCAGTCACCATCGTGCTGAGCATCCGTCTGGTGGGTATCGTGCTGTTGATGTCGTTGATCACAGTACCCCAGATGACGGCCAATCTCTTCACGGTGAACTACGCCAGGATGATCGGCCTCTCCATCCTCTTCAGCTTCGTCGGCAGCATCTCAGGCCTGTTTCTCTCCTACTACCTCAACGTGCCATCGGGAGCACTGATCATCTTTGTGCTGATCATCATCTTCTTTGGAGCGAAGGCAATCAAAGCGATTGTAAAGTAACGTCAGATCTCTTCGGTCTCCACCACCTTGGCAAGTATATCACCGTAGGGGAGAATCAGGTATTTCTGCCCCTCAAACTCTATCTCATTGCCACTGTAAGGCTTGAACAGCACCCGGTCGCCAATCTTCACTTCCGGATTATCAATCACGCTCATACCACTTACCACGGCTATGCGCGACTTCTCCTTCGCACTGTCGGGGATGATGATACCTGAAGCTGTACGCTGCTCCTGCTCCCATTCACTGATCTCGAGAATCACCTGTTGATTCACTGCCTGTAACTCTTTCATATCTTTCTCTTTTATCAATTTATATCTATCGGTTATACTATATCTCCAGCAGCTCCTTCAATCGCTGCTCGTTGAAGCCGACCACAACCTGACCGTTTATATCGGTCTGGGGTACACCCTGCTGACCCGTGCGCCGTACCAGCTCCTCAGCGGCATGCTCGTCACGTGATACATCCATATCAGTGAAGGGAACGCTGTGACGCCGCAGCCATCCCTTCAGGGTGTTACACCAGGAACAGGTGGGAGTGGAGTAGACGGTGACCCGCTTGATACTCCTGCCCTCCGCCTTTGCTCTTGCCATGAAGATTGCATTGCCGGTGAGTGCCTTGTAATATTCTGCCGACTCGCATCCCTTAATCACAGAGACCAGCTCACCCTCTTCGAAGAGCAACAGCGCAGGTGCGCTGGTGATGCCATAACGACCATGGATATCACGTACCCTGGTGACATCTGCCAGAAAGAAGGGGAGCTCCTCTTCCCCGGCCAGGGCCTCCCGAAGGTTACGCAGGGCACACTCGCTCTGCTCGCTGCCCGACTTATAGAGCAGCAGGAAAGCACGATCTCTGCCAGCGACGCCGACTGTTAATTCTGAGAAGGAATCTATCTGTCTCATCTCACTTATGCTTTTGAAACTGTTTCAGTAAAAAATCCTTCTGCTTTATACCCACGAAACGTTCGACCTCCTTACCGTTTTTCAACAGCACCATGGTAGGAATGCTGCGGATATTGAATTTCTGTGCCAGTGCCTGGTGCTGTTCTATGTCGACCTTACCCACGTAAACGTCGGCAGTTAGCTCTGCAGCTACACTGTTCAGTACGGGTGCCATCATACGGCAGGGTCCGCACCAGGCGGCCCAGAAATCGACCAGCACCACCCTGTTGCGTGTCTGCTGGTTGAAATTACCTGCAGTAAGTGTAATGATCTTGTCATGGTCCTCCACCAGCGGCATGCTCTTCATCTTCCTCTGCAGGATAACCAGGTAGACCACGAAGGCAACCACCAGCACCGCTACTATCAATAGAAATATTTTCATATCTTCCTGTTTATGAATTAGCATGCAAAAATAGTGCCTGAAGAACAGTGAAACAAGCATTATGTCCTGTAGCCCGTCATCTCACCGGTTGAGATGCAACAGTTTTTTAGCTGAAAAAGATTATCTTTGATGGA
>RZYT01000091.1 GCA_009930195.1 Spirochaetia bacterium
AGCACTGGCCTGATATGACCGGCGAACGCATTGTTTGAGCTGTAGGAGAAGATGAGGGATAGCTCCTTTCCCTCATAGCGGTCATCGAGACGGATGAAGTGGGTGGTTGCACCTCCATATACAGGACGCTTCCAACCATTTTGTGGTCCGGTGAAGGAGTAGATGAGCTCATCATCCACTTTGGCAAGCAGGCTGCACATGCTTGTATCCACGGCAATTGCCGTGTGATGGTTCGGAAAAGCCTTTGGCAGGCGCATGGAGACGGTGAACGTCTTGCCCAGGTAGGGGCCGTCGATGGTATAGGGAAGCTTGGCTTCCTTGGTAATGATCTTCCCATCCTCGGCGATGGTCCACGGGCCTTCCCACTCTGTCACCGGCTCATTGAGCAGCTCATCCATCTGGAGGAACGAGTCAAAGTGAAACGCAAAGGCCAAAGCGATCAAGGCCAGAACCACAAGTATTCTCTGAATCTGGTGCTCAGCTGATGTTGCGGACATACGAACCCCTTGCTGTGATGTGTCTATTGGATTTTCCGGATTTCCGGGTGTCCCTTGTCATTGAGTTTGCGTTCGATGAACTTCTCTGTTTCCAACTTCGAAAGGAGATTCCCCAGGCTTCGGTAACTGCTGCGCTCGATCATGCGGCTCTTGTCCATCTGGTGGAACTTCACCCCGACATAACTGACAAGCTGCCATGTATCGGGATCGAACGACTCAACCACCTTTTTCATGAGATCTTCGACCATCCTATCCATTTTTCGGGTATGGGAGGGGTCAGGTTTTTCCTCACGTTTGGCTTTGGGGCCTGCAGTTTCCTTCACTTCCTCAACCTTTGGCTTGGTCATGAAGGACTCAATGATGAGGATCTCATCACAGCAGTTGTTGAAGATGGGCTTGTCACTGACCATCTCCTTGGTCACCAGATAGACTTCCTTCCCATACTTGCGCAGTGCTTCCATGATGACGGTGAAGTCACTGTCGCTGGTGATGAAGACATAGCGGTCGATGACCGGGGTATTGATGATGATGGTCTCAAGCGCTTCAAGGCTGATGATCAGGTCAGCCCGATTCTTGTAGTTGGTGGTGATCGAAGGAGTATCGCGAATGGTGAAGTTGTACTCGGCAAGCTGCTTCTCAAGTTTCTTGATCGACTTTGAATTCCCACAAGCCATCTTGATGACAAAGATGTTCTCTTCTTCGGGACTGTCGTTGTGCTTGAGTGTGAGTTCCTCAAAGAGCATCTTCAGGTCCAGTCCTGAAGGAATGTTCTCCAGGTCGATGTATATGGCGTTGTTTTTTCTTCTCATGGATATCCCTCTTTGCCTACTATACTACACCTTCAGACAGACCGAAAGTGCAAGGTAGGGAGGAAGTTTGTTTTAGAATGGTACGGTTGTGGTGAAACAAAGCCTTCTTCCATCCACAGGGTGGGAAAAACTGAGTGTATGTGCATGCAAATGCAGCCGTGTCTCCATGCCCGTGCCATACAAGCGGTCTCCAAGGATCGGGAGGCCCAGACCTTTGGGATGAGAAGTATGCAGACGCAGTTGGTGCGTCCTGCCGCTGTGTGGGGTGAGCAGTACGCGCGATACAAGCTTCCCGCTCTTTAGCCGTTCCACAGCAAGCCGCTTGTAGCTTGTCGTTCCCCATTTGCCTTGGTGCTCGTCATAGATTTGGCGGGGGCGGTTCCCCACGTCCAGGCGGAAGGGAAGGGTGATCACCCCCTCCTCGGAGGTAAGGACACCCTCCAGCAGTGCCACGTACTGTTTTTCCACCTGCTGTTGCTGAAACTGCACTGAGAGCGAACGGTGCGCCTGTTTGGTCAGGCCGAGCACCAGAAGACCAGAGGTATCCATGTCAAGACGATGGGCGGCACACTGCAGCGGTGCGTGGGGAAACAGTGAGCGTACCCTGCTCTCGACGCAGTCCTGGCGTTCCACCCCTCTGCCGGGAACCGAGAGCAGGTGTTCTGGTTTGTTCACCACCACCAGATCCTTGTCCTGGTAGACGATGTCCAGACCGAGCATCTGCTTGAGGATGGGTTTGCACTTCTCGTCACAGGGACCATAGAAACCCAGATGCGTGCGCTTCTTGTCGGCAGTTGCATCCCCGAAGAAGAACTCGGCCATGCTCACCGGCCGCAAATGGTGGGAGAAGGCGTACGCCAGCAGCTTGATTGCGCAGCAATCCCCGCTTCCGGTGGGAATCTTTCCCTCGGCAAAGCAAGAAAAGAGGCTGATGCGCTCGTTTTGGATGGTCGGTATCCTGTAAAGGGAGTAGTAGGCTTTGAGTGCTTCTCGTGAGAGCTCGGAGCGCGCATGCATCAATTCATTGCGTTTTGTCTCGTCTGCTTCCAAGAGCATGGCGTTCCCCAACTCCTTGATCCGTTGATCGAAAGTCTTCTCAAAGCTGAAAAAGGAGTCATCATCGATGAGATGATCCACCCAACCCGGCAAGTTTCTTCTTCCCAGGCAACTCCCGCTGAAGGCCTTGAGCAGCACCTCATTGCCCTCCCCGTCCAGGGCGACAAGTACGCCGAACATTGCTCCTCCCTTGGGAGCAAAGAAACCTGAGATGTCCAGTGAGCAGTCTGCATCAAAGTCAACCACACCGGTGGAAAGCAGGTGATGTTGCAACACGCGGGCATGCAGGAGTGCCCGATCTTCGCCAAGTGGGGGATTCATGCTCCCTATACTACGCAAAGAGCTGTCTTGGTGCAAGGTTGGCCTTGGCAAAGGCTGGGTGCTGTGGCAATATGAATCCAAGGAATAGGCAATGAAACCAACGTTGGAACTTGATATGTTTTCGGTGGTCCTGATGCTGTTTGCAATCATTCTCGCCTACAGGAGTGTGAGCACAAATCCTCGCAATCGGTGGTACATACTCTCCTGCCTCTCGCTCATGTTGCTCCTTGGCACTGAGTTGTTTGCCTATCAGGTTGACGATGTGGGTGTCGCCAGCCAGATTTTCTTCCACCGGTTCACCAATGTGCTTGGGTTCTCTCTCTCCCCGGTGGTCTGCTACTTCCTCTTGCACTTCATCGGCTATTCGTACTACCGGAAACGAAGCCGGCTTCTGCTGCTGCCCATGATTCTCAATGCCGCACTCAGTGCCCTCAGTTATCAGACTGGTTGGCTCTTTTATGTCGATCCGGTGAATGTGTACAGCCGTGGTCCCATCTACTTTGTTTCTGCGTTGATCACACTGTTCTACTATACGTTGTGCATCATCCATCTCATCAAGACACTGAAGCGGTATGAGGCTTCTGACCGGCCCTTGCTGCTGTTCATCCTCATCATTCCTCTCTTTGGGTTTGCTGCACAGATGCTTTGGCCGTGGGTGCTTACACTCTGGCCGGGGATTGCCCTCTCCTTGTTGCTCTTTTATCTCTTTTTCCAGGAACAGCGCTACTCCATCGATGCTTTGACCGGCCTGCGCAATCGTTCGATCTTCATGCGTGATCTTTCCAATCTCCAGCACAGTTGCAAGGGACCGGCAACCGTTGTGGTGCTTGATGTGAATGATCTGAAAAAGACCAATGACACCGAGGGACACAGGAGCGGTGATGAGCTCTTGGTCATTGCCAGCGGCCTGGTGGAGCGATGTTTTCGCTCGATGGGAAAGGTCTATCGGGTAGGGGGGGATGAATTTGCCATCATCAGCGTCAATACACTCTCCGACAGTATTGAGAATGCTCTCTCCTTGCTCTCTCTCCAGATTGAACTGGCAAACAAGACGCGCACGATCCCGCTCTCACTTGCCATCGGCAGTGCTTCCTGTGAGTCTTGCATCGGCAATATCTTCAACACCTATGTTGCATCGGACAATGCAATGTATCTCAATAAGAAAGCAATGAAAGGGGAGGCAGGACGTGGATGAGTGTGTGCGGTATTCCTATCTGAGTGTGCCTGCCTTCCAGAAGCGGCTTGCAGAGCACCCGGTTGGGTATCTGCCCTTGGGAACCTTGGAGTGGCATGGGTTGCACAACGTTCTGGGCAGTGATTCCTTGCAGGCGGAAGGCTTGTTCCTCCGTGCAGCCCGGCGGTTCGGGGGCATTGTGTTTCCCCCGCTGTTTGTGGGCCCCGACCGCATAGAGGATGCAGGTGAAGGGAGGCAATTCATCGGCATGGACAGCAGTGAGGCAACACGGCCTCACCAACAGTTGCCCGGCAGCTGTTACTGGGTGGGCAAAGGAGTTTTCCTCTCCTTGCTTGAATCCATCGTCGCCCAGGCCAAACGGGCAGGGTTCATCTGCCTTCTTGCTGATGGGCATGGGCCCAGCCGCAAAGCGTGGGCTGAGATGGCCCCGCTTTGGGAGAAGCAGTACGACATCATCCTGCTCTCCTCAATCAATGACTTCGATCCGCTCACCTATCTCACACAGAATGATCATGCCGGCAAGATCGAGACATCGACCATGATGGCCCTGCATCCTGACCTGGTCGACCTCTCCCGACTCGATCCTGCTTCCTGGCCGCTTGGGGTAAAGGGCGAGGATCCCCGTACCAGCAGTGCTTCGTGGGGCGAATACCTGCTCGAGACCACCGTACAGGCCATCGGTAGGAAACTGCAGGAGTTGGGTTTGTAAGATTTTGCAAGCACGTCATCCGGTTATGTCATGGCTTGGACAGTGCATCCATGCGACTCTGCACCCATCATATGGATAAGGAGTGTTCGCTATGGAAATGCAGTGTACGTCAATTGGCATCGTCTCGAAGGCAGGAGATTTTTCTCTTCTCATCGATGAGCCGTATCGAAAGGGTCTGGTAGGGCTTGAAGGCTTCGGCCATGTCCTGGTGGTCTGGTATGCAGACAAGATAGGCAATGCAGGCAGCAATCATATGCTGTTCGGAAAGCCCTATACCAATGGTCCTGAGCAAATCGGGGTGTTTGCCACCCGTTCCCCGTATCGCCCGAACAGCATATGCATCAGTGTTGCCCAGCTTGTGTCGGTAGGGATTGAAGAGGGCAGGGTCGGGCTGGCTTGGCTTGATGCTGAGATGGGTACCCCGATACTTGACCTCAAGCCCTATCATGGCAGCGAGGACCGTGTCAGGGACCTCGTCATGCCGTCCTGGTGCAACCATTGGCCGCACTATCTGGAGGAGAGCGAAGCTTTCAACTGGGAAGAGGAGTTTGCCTTCTGATGGGGATGTAGATTTCGATCTGGTGCTCTCCTGTTGGATAGCGTTGGAACTCCCAGTTCCCCAAAGGCTGTGTTTCACTGTGGGCAAAGTAGGTGCCGTAGATGTACTGGTACGTACTTGGTATGCTGGTTACATCCTGGTCGTGGATGAAACGCACATATCGGCACGGTGGGATGCTCCTGAGGGTGAACAGGGGGTTCTGCTCAGAGCCCGGTTCAACCGGGACTGAGCAGAGGACACTCATGCCATCCGCTGCATCCTCCAGCCATGCTGAGTACTGGTAGCTTGCCCTGTCCCCGGGATGGGAGGGTATTAGGTGCTGATGCTTGGAGAAGTGTTGCCAGATCGTATGGAAGGATCTTGTCTCGGGGCCGATGAAGAAACTGAGTCCGCAGAGCAGAAAGCCGTCGAGCTCCAGTTCTTCTCCGCTGAGTGCCTGTGTTTCCTGCTTTCGTGCAGGGTGGATGCGTTCTTGCAGCACCCCTTCCTGGAGCCCTTGCTTCCGTATCACACTCGGGCTCTTGCCATAGCGGCGCCTGCAGCAGCGATAGAAGGTTTCATAGTCCTCAAAACCATGGCAAGCAAGCAGTTCTGCAAAGGGTTTCCCTTCAGGGAGGGCCTGGTGAAGCAGGCTTGCAAGCTGTCTTGCCTGCAAGTACTCCTTGAGTCTGAGGTCGGTATGGGAGGCGAAGAGTCTGGAGAAGTGGTGGGGGCTGTACCCACTTACCTTTGCAAGTGCCTGCACGCTGGCAAGAGGATGAGAGGTCCCCAGACTCTGTTCGAACCTGTCGAGTGTTTGCACCAGATTGTCATATCCATCCATGGAAAAAGGGTACCACACATGCTATGGTTCTTCCACGATGAAAAAGCTCTTGTTGGTCAGTTCATGCCTGCTTGGCTATCCCTGCCGCTACAATGGGACTGATGCCCCTTTTGCGCTGAGGCAGGAAGTTCTCGAAAACCATGAGGTCATTGCCGTCTGCCCTGAGGTGTTGGGAGGTCTTTCCACCCCGCGCCCTTGTGCAGAGCGGGTGGGAGACAGGGTGCTCAACCAGGCAGGCGAGGATGTGACCCCGGCCTTTGCTGAGGGTGCACGCATTGCCTTGCAATACGCACGAAAGAGGGGTTGTACCACTGCTCTTCTGATGGAGCGCAGTCCCTCCTGTGGGTATGGAATGATCTACGACGGCAGCTTTTCCTCACATCTCATCCCAGGCAACGGTGTCTTCGCCCAATTGCTTGAGGATGAGGGGTTCACCATCCTCACTCCCAAGACAATCGGGGGTTCTTTGCCTTCTTAGCTCTGGGCGTACGCTCTTGCCCGTTTCAATGCTTGGGTGACCTTTTCCCAATCCTGCCCATCGCGCAACATCCAACTGCCGGTCATGCCCAGCACATGGGGATTGGACAGGTAACTCTCTGTCGTCGCTTCCTCGATGTGTCCGGCGACAAAGAAGGAGAAGTTGCCCTCCTGCGCCATCCTGTCGACGAATGCGAGGCCTCCGAGCTCCTCCACAGGGAAGCAGCCAAGTACTTCAAGATTGAACTGCTTGGCTAGGGATGCCTGGGTGGTTACCGGGAAAATGGGTATTGATCGACTCTGGCAGAGCCCGATCATCTGCTCATCAAAGCAGGGGGAAAAGATGAAGGCTGCCCCGTTGTCCAAGGCTTGTACGGCTTGCTCGTAGGTTTGTACGTTGCCGGCTCCTGCAAGGATGTCTCCTTGCATGGCCAGGTAGCGCAGCAGCTGCAAGCCTTCGGGGTGTTGCATCGAAACGTTGGCGGCTCCCACGCCGCTGGATCTCAGTGCTTTCGCCAGCTCCGGTCCTGCATCCTTGGTATAGGCCTTTGCCATGGGGATGCAACGGATCTGGGCCAATGTCTGGGTGGTCTTGTCCATCTTGCTTGCCTCCTGATGGTTCCAGTCTACTTGGTTTGTGCCATCCAGTCGACCAGAAAATAGTAGAGGATGAAAATGATGCTGCTGATCGTCCAGGTAACAGGGTATGCCCAGAACACCACCCGGATGTCGAGAAAGAGGGACAGGCCTACCTTGATGAAGATGATGCGGAACACGCACCAGATTGCAAGCATGACGCTCATCGGCACGATTGATCGTCCTGCTCCACGGAAGATTCCTGTCATGACATGGCTGAGTGCAAGAGCCCACATGAAGAAGCTGGAGATCATTGCTTTCTCGATCCCGATTGCAATGACTGCCGGGTCGCGGCTGAAGAGACTGATCAGGGGGTGGGCACCTACGTAGAGCAACAGGCCGATTGATTCGGCCAGAAGCATGGCGAAGATGGCCCCGAACCGGGCGGCTTTGCGAACCCGTTCATACTCCCTTGCCCCCAGATTCTGCCCGGTGAAGGTTGTCAGGGCGAGGGCGAAGGCAGTGATGGGGATGAAGGCAAAGCCTTGGATACGCATGAAAGCTCCGTTTCCAGCCATCGCATCTGCGCCAAAAAGGTTGATGGAAGCCTGCAGGATGACATTTGCAAATGATGTCACCGAGTTCTGGATGCCCGCTGGGATGCCCAGCCTGAGGATCTGGCGCAAAAGATGGGAGTGGAATCTGAGGGAACGCAACCGTACCCGGACCAGGTCCTTGGTGGTGAACAAGAGGCGGAAACAGAGAAAAGCGCTCACCCCTTGGGAGATGACCGTGGCATAGGCGGTTCCGGCAATGCCAAGATGCAAAACTCCCACGAAGACAAGGTCGAGTACGATGTTCAGGATTGCAGCCACAACCAGATAGTAGAGCGGATGCTTGCTGTCCCCGACTGCCTGCAGGATTCCGGTGGCTGTGTTGTAGAGTACCAGGGTGCTGATTCCCAGAAAGTAGATTCTTACATAGAGAGACGCATCGTCATAGACTTCGGCAGGGGTCTTCATCCAGGTGAGGATGAGTGGGGTGAGATAGTACCCCAGCACGGTCAACACGACACTGCTCGCGAGTCCGAATGCCACCGAAGTATGGACCGCCTTTCCGACCTCTTCCTTGTTCCCCTCGCCAAACGAGGTGGAGATGACCACTCCGGCCCCAACGAAGATTCCTTGGAAAAGGCCGACAAGGAGCATGGTCAGGCTTGCGATGGAAGAAATGGCTGCCAAGGCTTCCTTGCCGACAAAGTTGCCGACTACCAATGAGTCTGTGGTATGATACAGTTGTTGGAACAGATTGCCGAGGAAAATGGGAATTGCAAAGGAAAGAAGGTTCCTTTGTATCGAGCCCTTGGTCATCAG
>RZYT01000401.1 GCA_009930195.1 Spirochaetia bacterium
AGCCTGAAGAAAACATACAACTGACAGCAAGCACCCATTACTTCAAGGGGCCCTGACCGGGTCCCTTTTGTTTGCCCTGAGGAATGAAACAGCTTATGCCGAAACCGATCAAATACACACCCACGCCCTTCATGGCGAAGGGCTCCACCTACGACAAGACCAAGGCCGAAGCTGCGGTGGGATTCATCCAGTGCCTCTGCCACACCAAGGGGGTGTGGGCGGGAAAGCCCTTCAAGCTGCTTTCTTGGCAGGAGCAGATCATCCGCGACCTGTTCGGCATCGTAAAAGCAGACGGCTGGCGCCAGTTCAACACCGCCTACATCGAGATTCCCAAGAAGAACGGCAAGAGCGAGCTCGCCGCCGCGGTGGCGCTGCTTCTGACCTGCGGCGACTTCGAGGAACGAGCTGAGGTCTACGGGTGCGCAGCCGACCGCCAGCAGGCCTCCATCGTATTCGAGGTGGCAGCCGACATGGTGCGCATGTGCCCCTCGCTGAACCGTCGTGTGAAGATCCTCTCCGCCACCAAGCGCATCGTGTACCTGCCGACCAACAGTTTCTACCAGGTGCTGAGCGCCGAAGCCTACTCCAAGCACGGGTTCAACATCCATGGGGTGGTCTTTGACGAACTGCACACCCAACCGAATAGGAAGCTCTTCGATGTCATGACCAAGGGCTCGGGCGATGCCAGGGCCCAGCCGCTGTTCTTTCTGATCACCACAGCCGGCACCGACCAGCACTCGATCTGCTACGAGCAGCACCAGAAGGCAAAGGACATCATCGAAGGTCGCAAACACGACAAGACCTTCTACCCGGTCATCTACGGCTCCGAGGAGGACGACGACTGGACCGATGCAAAGACGTGGAAGAAAGCCAACCCGTCGCTTGGGCATACCATCACCCTCGAGAAGGTGAAGGCGGCCTGTGACAGCGCAAGGCAGAATCCGGGCGAGGAGAATGTGTTCCGCCAGCTCAGGCTCAACCAGTGGGTCAAGCAGGCGGTGCGCTGGATGCCGATGGAGAAATGGGACCTGTGCAACTACCCCATCGATGCCGAGGAGCTCGAGGGCAGGGTCTGCTACGGGGGCCTCGACCTCTCCTCCACCACCGACATCACCGCCTTCGTGCTCGTGTTCCCTCCCCGCGACGAGGATGACAGGTATGTGGTCCTTCCCTGGTTCTGGATCCCCGAGGAAAGCCTGGGCCTTCGCGTGCGGCGCGACCACGTGCCATACGACGTATGGGAGCGGACGGGCCACATCCAGACCACCGAGGGCAACGTGGTGCACTACGGATTCATAGAACAGTTCATCGGAGAGCTCGGCAAGAAGTACAACATCCGCGAGATCGCCTTCGACCGCTGGGGAGCGGTGCAGATGGTGCAGAACCTGGAGGGCATGGGCTACACGGTGGTTCCCTTCGGCCAGGGCTTCAAGGACATGAGCCCCCCGACCAAGGAGCTGATGAAGCTGGTGCTGGGCAGGGGAATCGCACACGGGGGACACCCCACTCTGCGGTGGATGATGGACAACATCTTCATCCGTACCGATCCGGCGGGGAACATCAAGCCCGACAAGCAGAAATCCACCGAGAAGATCGACGGCGCGGTTGCCACGATCATGGCACTGGACCGGGCGATCAGGTGCGGCAACGACTTGCGCGAATCGGTCTACGAGAACAGGGGGATCCTGTTCATCTGATCATTTGGTGAATTCCAGGATCGG
>RZYT01000402.1 GCA_009930195.1 Spirochaetia bacterium
ACAGGCTTCTTGCCCTTCTTTGCTTTTTTGTAGAGGTAGGCACCCTTCTTGATTCCTTCCTCAGCTCCCTTGGGCATCTCAGGATGGGTGTAGTTCTCATTCATCAGGGTGATGTAGTAGAAAATATCCTCATTATCCTCATACATGCGCTTCAGCCCATCCTGGATGATCACCGCAAGTTCATAGGAGAAGGTAGGGTCGTAAGCCTGGCAGGTTGGGTGGGTGGAAGCCAAAAGCAGTCCATGCCCATCCTCGTGCTGCAGCCCTTCCCCGTTCAAGGTGGTTCTTCCTGCGGTTGCTCCCAGCAAGAAGCCCTTTGCCCCACTGTCCCCAGCGGCCCAGATGAAGTCACCGATACGCTGGAAGCCGAACATGGAATAGAAGATGAAGAACGGAATCATGGAAACCTGGTGGTTTGCATAGCTGGTTGCCGCGGCTATCCAGGAGGAGATTGCTCCGGCCTCGGAGATGCCCTCTTCCAGAATCTGTCCCTTCTTGTCCTCGCGGTACCACAGGAAGGAGTCCTTGTCCACCGGTTCGTACAGCTGTCCATCCGGTGCGTAGATTCCGATTTGTCTGAACAACCCTTCCATGCCGAATGTTCGCGCCTCATCGGAGACGATGGGAACGATTCTCTCTCCCATGTTCTTGTCCTTCACCAGTTTGGTGAGCAGGCGGACAAAAGCCATGGTGGTGGAAAGCTCGCGCTCGCCGGTGGAGGCAACCATGTCATCAAAACTGGCAAGAGGAGGCACTGCCAATGTATCTCCATCCTTGTACCGGTACGGAACAGGCCCTCCCATCAGCTCACGGCGCCTTGCAAGGAACTTGCCTTCCTGGCTCTCCGGATCGGGCTTGATGAACACCATCTTCTTGGCCTGCTCGTCATCAATGGGTACATGGAAGTGGTCACGGAAGGCAAGAAGATCCTGCTCTTCCATGTGCTTGAGATTGTGGGCACCCATTGCGCCTTCGCCGCTGCCCATGCCATACCCCTTGATTGTCTTGAACAGGATTACCGTGGGAGCCCCCTTATGGTTTGAGGCAGCATGGAATGCCTGGTAGATCTTTCTGGGGTCATGGCCACCTCTGCTCAGCTGCCAGAGGTCCTTATCGGTCTTGCCCTCAATGAGGGACTCAAGGTACGCATCCCCGGAGAAGAGTTTCTCGCGCAGATAGGCAGGCCCTTTGGCCTGCAAGGTCTGGAACTCCCCGTCAACCATGGTTGCGAGTTTCTGCAGGAGCAAACCCTTCGTGTCCTTTTCCAGGATTGAGTCCCACTCCGTACCCCAGATGACCTTGATGACGTTCCAGCCTGCACCCCTGAACTTTCCTTCGAGTTCCTGGATGATTTTCCCGTTGCCGCGAACCGGCCCATCGAGACGCTGCAGGTTGCAGTTCACCACAAAGATGAGGTTATCCAGTTTCTCCCTGGAAGCAAGAGAAAGGGCGGCCAAGGACTCCGGTTCATCAGATTCGCCATCACCCATGAAGACCCAGACTTTCCTGTCACCACTCTTCTTCAGTCCCCTGTCATCCAAATATTTCATGAAGCGTGCCTGATAGATGGCCATCGAAGGACCAAGCCCCATGGAGACGGTCGGGAACTGCCAGAACTCAGGCATCAGGTAGGGGTGAGGATAGGATGAGAGCCCTTTGCCCTCTGTTTCCTGTCTGAAATGATCGAGCTGGTCCTCGGTCAGTCTTCCTTCAATGAAA
>RZYT01000092.1 GCA_009930195.1 Spirochaetia bacterium
CAAGCACTCCCTTTGGCCATCCAGCATGTGGTGGCCATGATTGTCGGCTGCGTGACCCCTGCCCTGATCCTCAGCCGGGTAGCGAACCTCTCTTCGGCAGACTCCATCATCCTGGTGCAGGGAGCTCTCGTCATCGCAGCCCTGGCCACATTCCTGCAACTCTTTCCGATGGGAAGGTATCTTGGTTCGGGTCTGCCGGTGATATTGGGAGTAAGCTTTGCCTACCTGCCGAGCATGCAGGCGATTGCCAGCGGCTATGACCTGGCAACCATCTTTGGCTCCCAGCTTGTCGGAGGGGTGGTGGCAATCCTGGTGGGCATGAACGTCACCTTTCTCAGGAAATTCTTTCCCCCGCTCATCACAGGGACAGTCGTCTTTACCATCGGGCTCTCCCTCTACCCCACTGCCATCAACTACATGGCAGGAGGAGTAGGAAGCCCAAGCTATGGTTCTGCCATGAACTGGATCCTTGCCTTTGCAACGCTTGCGGTTGTCACCATCCTCAACCATATGGGCAAAGGCATCTTCAAGCTGGCATCCATTCTGATCGGCATCCTCTTCGGGTATGTGGTTTCCCTCTTCCTCGGAATCGTTGACTTCTCCGCCATCACCCAGGCAGGCATCTTCCAAGCCCCCAAGCTCCTCCACTTCGGCATCCGTTTTGAAGTTGCAGCCTGTTTTTCACTGGGCCTCCTGTTCGCGATCAATTCCATACAGGCCATCGGTGATTTCACCGCCACCACCGTTGGTTCGATGGACCGTGAACCCACCAACGGTGAACTGCGAAGCGGCATCGTCGGCTATGGTGTCACCAACATGCTCGGCTCCTTCATCGGCGGCCTGCCAACAGCAACCTACAGCCAGAACGTGGGCATCGTCACCACCACGAAGGTCATCAACCGTTTCACGTTGGGTTTGGCCGCAGCAATCTTGCTGGCAGCAGGGCTCATCCCCAAGTTTTCGGCCCTGCTCACCACCATTCCCCAGAGCGTGCTCGGAGGCGCAACCATCAGTGTCTTCGCCTCGATTGCCATGACAGGGATGAAGCTGGTAGTATCGGAAGAGATGAACTACCGCAACACCTCCATCGTGGGGTTGTCGGCAGCCTTGGGTATCGGGATCGCGGACTCTTCTGCAGCCCTTTCCACCTTCCCTGAGTGGTTTCAGGTCATTTTTGGCCAATCACCGGTAGTCATCGCCACCGTGGTGGCAGTCGCCCTGAATATCATATTGCCAAAGAGGAACTAGATGGAACGTATCATACTGGATGTGGATACCGGATTGGATGATGCTGCAGCCTTGCTGCTTGCTGCAGGACTTGAAGAGCTGCACATCGAAGCTGTCATTGCAACAGCGGGAAATGTGGGGCTTGCAAAAACCCTGGAGAATACCCTGAACATCATGGAAACAGTGGGAGCTGACTGCCCTGTCTTCAGGGGCGCAGACAAACCCTTGCTCAGGGACCCTGTCGAAGCGGGTGATTTCCACGGCGTGACAGGGATGGATGGTCCGACCTTTGGTCCGCGTGTTCTCCAGCACGTGCAGGAGGAGAACGGCATTGATGCGCTGATCCGTCTGCTCAAGGAGAACCCACACCAGCTGACGGTGGTAAGTGTCGGGCCTTTGACCGATCTTGCCTTGGCAATGGCCAAAGAAGAAGGCATAGCACTCCTTGCAAAGGAGATTGTCATCATGGGAGGCTCGTTCTCCTACGGCAATGTCACCAAGGTAGCTGAGTTCAACACGTATGCAGACCCCGAGGCTGCCCAGATTGTCTTCTCCAGCGGAGCCAACATCACCCTCTTTCCGCTCGATTGCACCAGAACCGTAACCCTCACCAAGGAACGGTTGGATGCCTACCGAAGGAAAGCAGGTCGGGCAACAGAAGTCTTTGCCGCTTGCATGGATACCTACATGGCAAACTATGAGAAAAAGGGCCAAGGATGGCCGCAGATACACGACCCCCTCTGTGTTGCATATCTTGCCGACCCCACCAAGGTCGAATGCGAGTCTGCTCCGGTTGCCGTTGATATAGAAGAAGGAACCAGCTACGGGCAGACCGTCAAGCTGACTGCAGACGATACAAGCAAGATCCGCATCGCTCGGTCGATCGACATTCCCTGGTTCTGGTCTCTGGTGGAACGGGCCCTCGACACCCTCTCCTAATGAAAGGTTGTCAGGCTCTCCAGTGACTCGCGAATCTTCGGCCGCTCCGGCTCAGCGGGATAGCCGAAGGTAGCGATCAGGGAGACCTGCCACAGATGGGGGTCGCATCCCAGAACCTGCAGCACCTGTTTCTCATTGAACCCCTCGATCGCACAGCTTTGGATACCCAACGTTGCGGCTCCCGTCATCATGTTGGCAATGGCCAGGTATCCTTGGCTCTTCAGCCAACAAGAGAGTTTCCCTTCCGCTTTGAGAAAGTCATAATAGGGACGATAATCATCGATGAAGACCGGCAAGGGGTCGGGAAATCTCCTGCCCCGTTCATGGACCAACTCTCCATCAGGGTTGGCAAAAGCTTCCGTACGTGAAAGCACCACGATGGTAACCGCGCTGGTTGAAACCGACTCCTGGTCGAAGCAGGCATGGAAAAGCTCCTGCTTTTTCTCTTGGGTCCTCACTACGGCAAAGGACCAGAGCTCAAGACCGAAGGAGGTGGGTGTCAACCGCCCATACTCAAGAATCTCTTTCAGCTGAGCCTCACCAAGGCTACGCGTTTGATCATACTTTTTACAGGCGAATCGATGAGTCATCGCCTCCAGAAACTCCATGCTCATACCTCCAGCGCAAGCTTGAGCGCCACTTCGATCATCGGCAGCAGACCGGTGGTGCGCATCTCATCACCAAATCCCTCCCCCGTAACACAGCTGTCTGTCATGGTGAGCAGGGAGAGAGCACGCTTTCCCTGATAGGCTGCAGTGGCGTAGAGGGCATAGGTTTCCATATCCTGGGCAAGTGCTCCCAGTTTTGCCCAAGCTTTCCAGCTGTCTGCACCAAGGGCATTGTAGGAGGAGAAGAGGTCGCTGGAGAAGACCATGCCTGCATGAGCGCTGATGTGCATCTTTTTGGCAATCGCAAGCGAAGAAAGCAACAAAGACGAATCACAAGCAGGACTGAGCGTCCCCTTCAGGTTGTACTGATGGGCCCAAAGCGAGTCCGTACTGGCCGTCATCGCCATGACCAGGTCCCCTACCTCGACGGCATTGGAGAGGCCTCCGCAGGTTCCTATGCGGATAATGGCCTGCACATCGTACTCGGTGAAAAGCTCATGGCTGTAAATGCCGATGGAGGGTCCTCCCATACCGGTCGCCATGACCGAAACGCGTTTTCCCTCATACAGACCGGTATAGCCCAGTACATTGCGTACCGAGGTAACCTGCTGTGCATCGCTCAGGTAGCGTTCTGCAACCAGTCTGGCCCGAAGCGGATCACCGGGGGCCAGCACAACCTTCGCTATCTCACCTTTCTCTGCACTATTGTGAGGAGTCATCAGCTTGCCCCCTTCTCATACGGCTTTCCGGCAGCACTCGGGGCGTAGTTCTTGCCGCTGAAGAGCACCAGTGCAGCAAGGGTGACTACGTACGGCAGGATGTTGAACACTTCGGTGGGAAGGACGCGGAGGGCGGGGATATTGTTGGCTATGATGGCAAAAGCCTGGGCTGTTCCGAAAAGCAAGGCTGCTCCCGTAACGCCCAAGGGCCTCCAGCGGCCGAAGGAGACTGCGGCAAGGGCGATGAAGCCACGGCCGTTGATGGTATTCGAAGTGTACTGGATGGTCTGGGTCAACACGACGCATCCACCTGCAAGACCTGCCAGCAGGCCGCTGGTGATGACGGCGATATACCGCATCTTCTTGACATTGATGCCTACGCTCTCCGCTGCTCCCGGATGCTCACCACAGGCACGCAGATGCATACCGAAAGGAAGCTTGTAGAGCACAAACCAAGAGAGCAGAACCACTGCCAAGGCGATGTAGGCAGTGGGATAGACGCCCAGGGCATCGGTCTGCATTCCCATGCGGAACTCCTTGGTGCGGTCGGCATTGAACAGGATCTGACTGGCAAAGATGGTCACCCCGTTTGCCAGCAGGTTGATGCCTGTACCGCTGATCGTCTGGTCGGCATTGAGATTGATGGCAGCAACCGCATGCACCACCGAAAAGAGAGCGCCTACAACCAAGCCCATTACCAGAGCCAGGAACAAGGAGAGGTTGTGCGGCATCCCGGTCCCCTCCATCAATACGTGGGCTGCCGCTGCGGTGCAGGCGCCGATGGCCATGAGGCCTTCCAAGGCGATATTCACCACCCCGCTCTTCTCACAGATCATGCCGCCGATGGCGGTGATGAGAATCGGGGCTACAATCATCAGAACTGAAGGAAGCATTCCCAGTATCATACTCATTTGACTCCCACCTCCTTCTGCAGTTGTTTCTTGTCCAGATACTCCTGGTAGAGCTTGAGAGCCGAGCGCAATGCAATGAAGATGACGATGAGCCCCTGGATGATGAAGGTGATCTCCTTGGGGATCTGCTTGCCTTGCATCAGGGCTTGCGCATTCTTCAGCATGCCGAAGAGCAAACCTGCCAACGTGGTGCCAAAGGCGGTGCAGTTGCCCACCAAGGCGACTGCGATACCGTCGAACCCATAGCCATCCATACCGGAGATGACCCTTCCGTACTTGAATGAGCCCAAGGCTACGATACCGCCGGCAAGCCCTGCAAAGGCACCGCTGATAGCCATGGAAATGGAGATGGATTTGACCACCGGTATTCCACTGGCCCTTGCAGCATCCTTGTTGAACCCTGTTGCCCGCATGCCGTAGCCGAGGCTTGTCTTCTCCATGATGAACCAGTAGACCACCACGGCAATGATCATCATGAAAATGCCGTTGTTGAGCAGCGAATTGTTGGTGATTTTCTGGAAAAAGGAGTTCCCGATCAAGGCTGTTTCGGGATAGTTCGCTGTCTTGTAGGTGGTTGCCCCGGGAAGCTGCAGGCAGATGATGCGCGAGAGGTAGAGGGCAACGTAGTTGAGCATGATGGTGGAAACCACCTCACTGACCTCATACTTTGCCTTCAGGATACCAACCACACCCCCCCACAAGGCCCCGATGACCACTGCACTGAGGATGGCAAGCATCCAGTGGAGTGTCTGTACCTGTGGTCCAAGCAAGGCTACGGCCTGGGCTACGGTCATACCCATGATGTACTGCCCTTCTCCTCCGATGTTGAAGAGACCCACCCGTTTGGCGAATCCCATGGAGAGGCCGCAGAGGATGAAGGGAACCGAATAGTTGAGCGTCTCACCGATGTAGCGCACATTCATCCGGCCATTGTCAATGTTGTACCCGCTGAGTGCCTGAAGCAGTGCCTTGTACATATTCAGCGGATTCTTTCCTACCAAGGCTACGAGTATGGTTCCCACCAAAAAGCCCAGCAGGACGACCAAAACCGAAACAGAGCCATCGGATTGCAAAAGTCGTTGTGTCCTCTTGTTCATACCGACTCCTCCGCCCTGGAGCCGGCCATCATCATGCCGATCTCCCGTTCGGTTACCTCATGCTGCTTGTTCACTGCCACAATGCTCCCCTTGCTGATGGTTGCGATGCGATCGCACAGATTCATGATCTCATCAAGCTCAAAGGAGACGAGCAGGATCGCCCTCCCCTTCGACCGCTCGGCGATCAGGCGCTTACGGATGTATTCGATGGCCCCGACATCCAGACCGCGGGTCGGCTGGGCAACCACCAGCACCTTTGGCGAGAGGGAGATCTCACGGGCTACGATCACTTTCTGCTGGTTGCCTCCCGACAGGCTGCCTGCCAGCGTGGAAGCACCCTCAGCGCTTCGGATATCGAACTGATCGATGAGGTTTTGTGCTTCCTTCTGCATGGCTGCAAAGTCCAGGATGCCGAAACGCCGACGGTAGGTCTCCAGATAGTAGTTCTTCAACGCGGTATTCTCGGCGATGGAGAATTCACCCACCACCCCGTATTTCTGCCTGTCCTCCGGGATATATCCAAGTCCGCGCTCAATACGCTCACGAATGCTCAGGTTCTCCAGATGTTCCCCATCAAGCTGGATGGTGCCCGAGGTGAGGGGAAGCAGACCGGTTATGGCTCCCAGCAGTTCACTCTGCCCGTTTCCATCGACACCGGCGATACCGACGATCTCGCCCTCATGTACGTCCAAGGAGAGATCCTTGACCCGGCTGACCCCGCTTGCGTCAGAAACTGAAAGATGCTCGAGCTTGAGCATAACCTTCCCGGCATCCTGCTCCGGCTTCTCGATCTCGAACTTGACCGACCGTCCCACCATCATCTCGGCAAGATCCTGCTCGCTTACGTCTGCGACGTTCACCGTCCCGATGTACGTACCGCGCCTGAGCACGGTGCATTGGTCGGCCACCTCTTTGATCTCTTTCAGCTTGTGGGTGATCAGAAGAATGGTCTTGCCTTCGCTTCTGAGCTTCTTGAGAATATCCATCAGCTCATCTACCTCCTGGGGGGTCAACACAGCTGTGGGCTCGTCAAAGATGATGATGTTTGCGTTTCGATAGAGGGTCTTGAGGATTTCCACCCGCTGCTGCTGACCGACGGTGATGTTCTCGATGAGGGAGTCCGGGTCGACATGCAGGGCATACTGCTCGCTGATCTGCTTCACGCGCTTTTTGGCACTGGCAAGATCGAGAAGACGCCCTTTGGTGGGTTCCATCCCCAATACGATATTCTCGGTGACGGTGTAGTTCTGCACCAACTTGAAGTGCTGATGGACCATGCCGATACCCAGACTGGTTGCCACATTGGGATTCTTGATGTCCACTTCTTTTCCGTCAAGGTGGATGGTCCCGCTGTCTGCGGTATAAGAACCGAAGAGAATCGACATGAGTGTCGACTTGCCCGCCCCGTTTTCGCCCAGCAGTGCGTGGATCTCCTGTTTCTTCACCTGAAGCGTGACCCTGTCGTTGGCTATGACTCCGGGAAACGTCTTGGTAATGTTCCTCATTTCAATAGCATATTCACTCACCCTCAGCTCCTTTTCCCAGGCTCTCTTGCTGTCCACGAGCTTTCATGGACACCAAGAGAGCCGGCAGTTTCCTGCCGGCGGATTGTGTCAGTCGTCGAGAGCGGCAAGGCCCTGGGGAGCGGCACCATTTGCAAGTGCGTCCTTATAGGTCTTGTAGATCTTGATCTTTCCACTGTTGATGTCAGCTTTTGCTGCATCAACCAGCTTGACCACGTCCTTGCTGAGCTTGGGGTTGGCGGTCGAGTATCCGACGCCTTCGTCGGCCATACCCATCTGGACCACACCACCGGTGAACGTACCTTCCTCAACAGCCTTGAGGACCATGAGGGAGGAGTTTTCGACACGCTTGAGCATGCTGGTCAGCACTGCACTGTCGGTTCCGCTGTAGATGCCGTCCTCATACTGGTCGCTGTCCACACCGATTGCCCAGATGTTCTTGCCCTGCATGCGGTACTCTTTTGCCTGTGCAATGGTTCCGTTTCCGGTTCCGCCTGCTGCACTGAAGATGCAGTACACACCCATGTCGTACCAGTTCTTCGCCTGTGCCTTGGCAAGCTCCGGCTTGCCCCAGTCATTGGCGTAGTAGTCCATGATCTGGGCATTCGGGAAGACCGAACGGATGCCCTGCACATAGCCCATCTCAAACTTGGTGATGGTTGCGCCGGGAACGCCACCGATGAAACCGAACTTGGGATCCTTGATCCCGTCTTCCTTGGCCTGCAATGCTGCAGCCAGGCCGACGAGGTAGGAGCCCTGTTCCTCGGAGTAGATGAACTCCATGACATTCGGCTGTCCGACCCAGTCAACGTCCACGATGGTGAACTTTTGGTCGGGATACTGCGGAGCAACTTCGCCCAAGGCATCAGCCCAGGTGAAGCCGGTGACCATGATCAGGTCATAGCCTTCGTCTGCAGCCTGGCGCAGATTCGGGATGTACATATCCTGGGTCTGTGCAGTCACCACATCATACAGCTTTCCGCGGTTGGGGGTGTTCTCCCAGCTATCGCCGTAGTATTCGACAATGCCTCTCCAAGCAGCGGCGTTGAAGGACTTGTCGTCAATGCCCGTCGCATCGGTCAGCAGGCGAATGGTCGGGCGGCCGTCGGCCTGTGCAGCAGTCTCTTTCCCACCCTGTGCGAACAACATGGTGGCAAGGAAGAGAACAAGTACAAAAATAGTAAGTTTTTTCATGGATTACCCTCCTTATGGTAGGTCCTTGATGAATGTAACTGACATTGTACCATAGGAAGGAAGTTTGGGTATGAAGAGTTTTTGATCTATTTGGCCAAAATATGTGTTTCTATGGCCTTGGCGACCCCATCCTCGTCGTTGGAGGAGGTA